>NZ_BMDZ01000032.1 GCF_014636235.1 Tistrella bauzanensis | reverse complement strand
GCCAGGCGCAAACTTGCTACGTGGGACACACAATACCTCATGGCGGCTCTGCAAGCGCGTTAACCTGGACTCGTTGCCCTGGCCCGCCGCCGCCCGCGGACCGGCAATGCCATGGCCGGCTATGCCATCAGATAGGCAATGGCGACACCGATCGCCACCGTGATCGCCAGCGGCGCACGGGCAAAGGCCGCGACCGCCGCACCGGCAACCACCGCAGCACCCGCCATGATGCCGCCCTCGATCTGGAACACGCCGGGTATGATCAGCGCTCCCAGCGCCGCAAACGGCACCGCATCCAGAAAGGCCTGCGCGCGCCGCCCCGGCCGCCAGCCGGTCGGCAGCATTGCCGGCAGCACGCGCGGCACCAGAGTGACCACCATCATGCCCAATACGGTGATCAGCAGCATCGGATCGGACATCACGGCTGCATCCCCCCCGGCCCCCGCCGCCCCGATCCCCGCCGCCCGTCACCGGCAGATACCGTCGCATCAGGGCCACGGCCACCGGCGACCAGAGCATAACCGCCGGCCACGCACAGGATGGACAGCAGCAGCGCCACCCCGGCCGGCATGAACGGGCTGAGCGCCGCGTTCACGATCGCGGCCGCACTCACCACCCATGCCATGGCGGGACGCGCCTTCAGCCCCGGCACCAGCAGCGCCACGAACAGCGCGTATAAACCGGCCGCCATCGCCGCCCGCAGATCGGCCGGCACAAGCGCGCCGGCGGCGATACCGGCTGCCGTGCCCATGATCCACGACAGATAGATCGCAAAGACCAGAGTGCCCAACGCCGCCGGCCGGCCGGCGGCAGGCGCGGTGGCGAAACTTGCGGCCGCAAAGGCCTCGTCGGTCATGCCGGCATAAAGCGCCATGCGGGCGGGCCAGCCAAGGCGCCCCACGGCCGGCCGGATGCCGGGCAAGGCCAGGGTCGCAGGTTCAGCACGCCCACGGCCAGCACCACCGCTGGCATGGCGGTGCCGGCGGCGATCAGCGCCACGGCCATGAACTGCGCGGCGCCGGCATAGACCAGCACCGACATGGCAACGGCAGCCCAGGGCGGCAATCCGCTTTCGATCGCCAGCAACCCGAACGAGAACGCACCCGAGAGATAGGCCGCCATGATCGGCAGCGCGAGTTTGAAGCGGGCAAGCCAGGCGGTTTTCAAGGGGATGGACGCAACACCGGGGGATGGCGCGTCATCGGGCGTCACGTGGTCGGACATAGGCGGGGGCGTACCCGTCAGTGGCGTGCGGTATGGATGGTCAGCGAGGCCGGGACACCGTCGGCGCCATGATCACATGACCACGGTCGCCAGCGATCCGTTGCAGGGTTTTCAGACCCCGCACCAGATCGAACAGCCGCGGCATGTCGTTGGCGGCACGGGCGGTGCGCGCGGCGACAAGCGTCCGTGTATGCAGCGCCAGAAGATCATCGAGCGCCACCGTGGCAAGCCGACGCTCGATCGCGTCGCGGCGCGGATCAGCCTCGGCGATGGCCAGAACCTGGAGACCGGGACGGCTGGCGGACGCCCCCATGCCGGTGGCGCCGGTGCCAGCAGTTCCCGGCAAGGACGAAGGGGCGGACATGAAAGACCTCAAGGTCGTGATGCGGTGGCGCAGATCGCCACTTGGCCTTCAAGATTGGCCACCTTGACCTGAAGGTCAAGGTGATGTTTCCAATCAATTGTCCTTACCCTTAAATCTTCCTCAATCTGTCTTTCCAGTGGGTGTCGCGAATCTGACGCTTCAGCACTTTGCCAACCGGGCTGCGCGGCAGTTCGGGCCAGATCTCGATCGCCTTGGGTGCCTTCACGCCTCCCAGTTCCGCTCGAAGCTGTGCCGACAGCGCGTCAAGATCGAGTCCGGTGCCCGATACCGGTTCTATGATCGCGGTGACCGCCTCGCCCCAGATGTCGTGCGGGACGCCGATCACGGCGCAATCCCGGATGCCCGGATGGGCCAGGATTGCGCGCTCAACCTCGGCCGAATAGACGTTGAAGCCGCCACTGATGATCATGTCGCGGGCGCGATCGACGATCGAGACATAGCCCTCGGCATCGATGAAGCCCAGATCGCCGGTGCGGTGCCAGTCGCCGAAGCGGTGTTCGGCGGTCAGGTCCGGTCGACCGTCATAGCCCGGGGTGATGAGGCTGCCACGGAAGCAGATCTCGCCGGTTTCGCCCACCGGCACCGGCCGGCCGGCATCGTCGCGGATCGACACGGCGGAGGCGAGCCCCGGCCGGCCGGCCGACATCAGCCGGGCGCGGTTGCCGGATGCCAGTGCCGCCGCATGTTCGGCGGCGCCCATGAACGTGCCCATCAGCGGAATTTCGGCCTGGCCATAGCCCTGCACCAGCACCGGACCAAACAGCGCCATGGCGTCGGCAAGTTTGTCGGGGGCCATCGGGGCCGCCGAATAGATCAGATAGCGCAAGGACGACGTGTCGTGACGGCGCGCCTCGGCATCGGCCAGGATCATGTAGATCACGGTCGGCGGCAGGAACAGATGGGTGACCCGGTGGCGCGCGATCGCCGCCATGATCGCCTGCGGATCGGCCCGCGGCAGGATGACGGTCGTAGCACCACCCGCCAGCAGCGGAACGGCGATCACCCCCGCCGCATGGGTCATCGGCGCCGCCACCAGATGGACCGGCGGCGCACCATCGGTCATCGGCATATGCGCCCAGATCGACAGGGTCAGCGCTTCCCACATCCGATCGGTCCACACCACCCCCTTCGGCCGGCCGGTGGTGCCGCCGGTCGACAGCACCGACGACACCCGATCAGGATCGTGAACAGGATCCGGCGCCGGTGGTGGCGGATCGGCCAGCACGCCGTCGGCCACCGCCACCACCAGCCCACCCCCGCCTGCCGGTGGCGGTGCGTCGCCCAGCATCAGCACCGCGGTGATCCCGGGCACGGCCGCCAGAATGCGCGGCAGATCGTCGGCGAAGGCATCGGCAACCGCCAGCACCGACACCTTCGCCTGGTTCATGATGAACAGGTTTTCGTCCAGCGCATTGCGGGCGTTGATCGGCACCCAGGTGATGCCGGCGCGCAGGCAGGACAGCACCACGGCGAAGCCACGTGCCGCATTGGGCGACAACACGGCCACGCGTCCAGGCGCTTCGCCGCCTCCGGCCAGAGCGACCCCCGCCAGCCATCCGGCCAGGGCCTCGACCATGGTGCCAAGCGCCGCATAGCTGACCGGCTGGTCCGGCGCCTTTGCGTCGATCAGCGCCGGCCGGTCCGGCGCCAGCGACAGGCCACGGAGAAACGGATCGATCGCGCGCATGTCACCTCATCCCATGGTCGATGGCAGCCACAGCACGATACCGGGCAGCAGACAGATCAGGATCAGCCGGACCAGGTCGGCACAGACGAAGGGTGCCACACCGCGATAGATGTCGATCAGCCCCACATCGCGCGCGATCGTGTTCAGGACCAGCACATTCAGCCCATAGGGCGGCGTGATCAGGCCGATTTCGACGGTCATGGTCACCACCACGCCGAACCAGATCGGATCGAACCCCAGCGCCATCGCCACCGGATAGGTGATCGGCACGGTCAGCACGATCATCGCCAGAGTGTCGAGCACGCAGCCCAGCAGCAGATATCCGGCCAGCATCGCCGCCATCACCCCCCAGGGCGGCAGGCCGGTATCGGCCAGCATCGCCACCAGCATCTGCGGCGCGCGGGTCAACGCCAGGAAATAGCCGAAGACCAGCGCCCCGATCAGCACCACCATCACCGATGCGGCGGTCCGCGCGGCTTCCGTCAGCCCCGCGCGCACGGCACGGGCATCCAGCCGGCCCCGGACCAGCCCGACGACGGCGACACCCAGCGCGCCCATGGCACCGGCCTCGCTGGGCGCGAACACCCCCAGATACAGGCCGCCGATGATGCCCGCGAAGATCAGGAGCACCGCCCACAAGCCGCGCAGCGATACCAGCCGCCCGCGCCAGGGCGTGCGCGGCGCCCGGGGGGCGGCCCCGGGATCGCGGCGCGCCACCCACGACACCGCCAGCCCGTACAGCACCACCGCGAGAAGACCCGGCAGCAGGCCGGCGATGAACAGCTTGCCGATGTCCTGTTCGGTCAGCAGGCCATACAAGGCCAGCACCAGGGATGGCGGGATCAGGATGCCCAGCGTGCCGCCGGCGGCAACGGTGCCGGCCGCCAGCCTTGGCGCATAGCCATGGGCGCGCATCTCCGGCAGCGCCACACGCGCCATCGCGGCGGTGGAGGCGACCGAGGATCCGCAGATGCCGGCAAAGCCGGCGCTGGCCAGAATGGTGGCAAGCCCCAGCCCGCCGCGGCGATGGCCGGCCCAGGCCTGCCCGGCGCCATACAGTTCCCGCCCCAGCCCGGTGTGGTTGGCGAGCGCACTCATCGCGATGAACATCGGGATCAGCAACATGTCATGCGCGGTCAGCGTGCGCAGCGGCGATTGCAGGGCAATCGCCGCTGCCGGCCCGACGCCGACGGTAGCGGCGATGCCGCCAAGCCCTGCCAGCAGCATGGCAAAGCCCACCGGCACCCGCAGAACCGCCAGCCCGAACAGCGCCACGAAGCCGCCGATCGCCGCCAGCCCGCCATCGATCATGGCGCACCCCCGTCGACGGGCTCAGGCGGCAGCACCGCCATCAGCATCCGGCACAGGCCGGCCAGCGCCGCCACCGCCAACCCCGCCGCCATCACCAGATGCGCGGGCCAGAGCGGCATCTGCAGATCGGCCGTGGTCTCGCCGCTATAGGTCAGCGACATGGCGCCCAGCACACCGGATCGCGCCAGCAGCAGGCCGCCGGCCGCCAGCCCGATCGCGCCGGTGAGCGCGGCGAGCCGGCCGGCCCGCCGCCCCAGGCCGGCGATCAGGTCGATCCGGATCAGATCGTCGGCGGCAATCGCCGCGGCAATGCCCCAGCATGCGGCGATGCCGCCGGTCAGCCGCACGATGTCGAAGCCATCCGGCACGGCGATGCCGGCGATGTAGCGCAGCAACGCGGCCCCCGCCCCGGCCAGCACCGCTATACCCAGCGCCGTCGCCGCGGTCGTGGCCGCCGCTGTCTCGACCATCGCGGTCAGTCGCCGCAAGGCACGCTGCATCGATCGCCATCCCATCCGGCCATCATCAATCCGCCGGCACCGGCGGCGCGGCGGCAATCGCCGCTTCCAGATCGCGCAACGCCGTCTCGCCATCGATGCCCTTGGCATTGGCGTCCACGACCCATTGGGCACGGAACGGCGCGCCGGTCGCTTCCCACAAGGCACGTTCCGCCTCATCCGGTTTGGTGAAGACCTGCCCCGGCAACGTGGCCAGGGTCTTGGCGCCGGCGCGTTCCCAATTGCCCCAGCCGGTGGATTGCGTCACGGCCCAGACCGTGGAGCAATGCGCGTCGACCGCCGCCTTGGCATCGCCGGCAAGCCCCTGATACCAGGCGGTGTTGGCAAGATAGAGCACCGGCACGCTGTAGAGCGGCAGGTCGAGGTGATGGTTCAGAACCTTGTCGAGCCCGAACGAAACCAGCGTGCCATAGGCGAGCGTGGCCGCATCGATCACGCCGCGCGCCGCCGCCTCGCGCGCCTCGGGCGCGCTGATTGACACGGCCGAGGCGCCCATCGACGCGAACAGCCGCCCGACCAGAGCCGAGCCCGGGCGCAGTTTCATGCCGTCGACGTCATCGGGCCGCGCCACCGGCACCCTGGTATGCAGAATACCGGGTTCCTGAACGATGCCGAGGCAATAGGTCACCGCGGGCATCTCCAGCGGTGCCATCGGCCGATACCAAGTGTCGAAGGGTGCCGCGGCCTGAGCGGCCCCCGGCACCAGGAATGGCAGTTCCAGCACGGACACGATCGGAAAACGGCCGGGAGTATAGCCCGGCACCACCAGCGCCAGATCGGCGATGCCGCTTGCGACCATGTCGTAATGGTCGCGCACCTTGCCCAGTTGTTCGGCCGGAAACACCTGGACGTCCAGCGTCCCCTTCGATGCCTCGGTCACCGAACGGCTCCAGGCCTCGACCCCGCGATGCAGTTCATGCGTCGTCGGCACCCAATGGGCAAAGCGCACCGTGTCGGCGGCGGCAGCCACCGCCGGTAGACCGGCGCCCATGACCAGAGCCGTCATTGCAACAGTCGCGCCGCATCCCGCGCGGACCCGCCCTCTCCAGCCGCTCATGCCTACCCCGCCCCCTTGATCATCCCCGCCCTCCCGATGCAGGCCCCGACCCGCATCGACATGTGAACAGTTATGATTGATTTATTTTCACATCATTTACATCTGATGGATATCCGAGCGCGTGTCATTTTGCAACCGTGTTCATCATTCGTCTGAGGTGGCAGGCGGCCGCACAAAAAAATCCCGCCAGTCGAAACTGGCGGGATGGTTTGATCCATGGTTCGAGCAGGGCGCCGCCGGTTCAGGCGGCGGCTCCGCCAGTCATCGCCGGCATCAGGCACTGCGCCGGTCGCGCACGGCATCGCGCCGCACCGACAGCCGCTGCGCCAACTGGCGCCGGGCGGTATCGAGCGCATCACGCACCACCTGCACCACATCCTCTGGGCCCGACACCCGCGGCCGGATCCGTGTCACCACGATATCCGGACCCGGCACCGCCATCTCGACGCGCACCGTGAGCCCCTGAATGCGATCATTCGTCCGGTTCGCGGCCTCTATCACCACCTGAAGCTGCTCGATCCGCGCACCCATGCGATAGATCAACGCGGCCCGGTCGCGTATCGCGCTCTCGATCGCAAGCGACCGATCGAGATTGCGGAAGGTAATGGTCGGCGAACCTTTGGTCATGATGGCTCTCCATTCGGATGTGGGGAACGGCTGAGGCGCCGTGCCCTGTACCAATCCACTTGGGCCTGATTCCTGTGCAGTTCACGGCTTGACAAAACGATCTTCGACATGAATCCGCAACAATCGGCACAGCCGCGCTGCGACCTGCGGTCGCAGGCATGGCAAAGGCTCAATGCGCCGACAGAATCTTGAGGCCGGCAATGCCGGCCACGATCAGCACGATGCAGGCCAGACGGGCGGCCGTCGCGGGTTCCCCCAGCACCAGAACGCCGAAGATGACCGTGCCGACGGTGCCGATGCCGGTCCAGACCGCATAGGCGGTGCCGAGCGGCAACTGCTTCAGTGCCACGCCCAGCAGAACCACCGATACGAGCATGCTGGCCGCGGTGAACACCGACGGCCACAGCCGGCTGAAACCGTGGGTGTATTTGAGCCCGACCGCCCAGCCGATCTCGAACAACCCGGCCAGAAACAGAATGATCCACGCCATGGGAGCAACCTCGCATCACTCATGAAGCGCAGGGTCGTCCCCGCTGAACATGGCCGGTCGCCCGTCCCGGGTCATCCGCCCTCGATCATCTGTCGGCAGAGCGGATGACAACAGGACACCGGGCAAGGGGTCGTCCCCTCGCGGCCAGCGGCACTTTCGTACCACAGTTGCAGTCGTCGCGAAACCGGGCGCGACTGCTGATTTCAGACCGCCGCATAGAATACAAGACGCAGGTGTTTCTCCTCATCCACAATGAAGGATGAATGATCGAACGCAACCGGCCCCTGACCTTCAATCATGAAGCTCCGGCGGCCTTCGCAGCGGCCATGCACGTCGTGCCGATTCCACAGATGTCTGAACGACGGGGACATCCGCTCCAGAGCGTCAACGAGGGCTACCATGCTGTCGTCCTCGGGGGCCTGCGCAAAATCCCGCCGGAAGCTTGCCAGAACCTGTGGAGCCTGGACCGACCACTCCACGATCCGGCTGCTCAGCCGATCATCTGCGAACAGCATCCAGAGCATGTTCCGTTCGGCAGCATCACGCTGCTCGAACCCGAACAGGTGCTCGGCCGCCTCGTTCCAGCCGATCACATCCCATCGCAGGTTCAGTACATAGGATGGCCGCCGTGTAAGATCGTCGAGCAATCGCCGCACCAGCGGCGGTAACGCGCACCATGCCTGTCCGGCCATGGCCGGCGGTCGCTGATGGGCAAGAAGAAACAGATGCCGCCGCTCGATCTCATCCAGTTTCAGGACGCGCGACACGTTGTCGAGAAACGCCGTGGAGACCTTGATCGCGCGGCCCTGTTCCAGCCAGGTGTACCAGGTGACGCCCACGCCGGCGAGCGCCGCCACCTCCTCGCGGCGAAGCCCCGGCGTTCGCCGCCGCTTGCCGACCGGTAGGCCGACATCGAGCGGCGTCAGGCTTTCCCGCCGCCGCCGGAGAAAATCCGCCAGTTCGGAGCGTGTGCGATCCAGCCTGTTATTCAGGGGGTCGCTCATAGTAACCGCATAATTTGTTCCATAGTAATATGATTAGCGTATGTGGCATGCAGCTTCAACGACATTGGAGGTGCCATGACCATCGCTCATCGACCAACTGACCCCCCGTTCCCGCAGACTGCCGCGAGACCACGCCCCTCGGCGCTTGCATTGACCATCCTGTTGCTCGGCGGCTTCATCACCGTTTTCGACCTGTTCGTGGTCAATGTCGCCATACCGTCGATGCAGACCGACCTCGGCGCGGACTTCGCCGACATCGGCTTTGTCATCGCCGGATATGAGCTGGCCTTCGGCGTGCTGCTGATCGCTGGCGGGCGGCTCGGCGATCGCCATGGACGCCGCCGCCTGTTCGCGCTCGGCATGGCCGGATTCGCGATCACATCGTTCCTCTGCGGTATCGCACCCGACGCCACGAGCCTGATTGTCGCCCGCCTTCTGCAAGGTGCGACCGCAGCCATCCTGTTTCCGCAGATCTATGCGCTGCTGCGCGTCCTCTTTGACGACGCGGGCCGCCGTCGCGCCTTCGGCCTCCTGGGCATGACACTGGGACTGGCGGCCATCGCCGGACAGGTCTTGGGCGGCCTCATCGTCGAAAGCGATCTGCTCGGCCTGGGCTGGCGGATCATCTTTCTGATCAACCTGCCGATCGGTGTCATCGCGCTGCTGTCGGCGCGGATCATCCCGGAATCGCGGTCCGCCGACGCCATGAGCGTCGATTGGCCGGGGATCGGACTGGCGACAACGGGGCTGCTGCTTCTGCTTCTGCCGCTGCTCGAAGGCCCGACTATCGGCTGGCCGCTCTGGACCTGGGCCAGCATGGTAGCCTCGGTCGTGCTGCTGGCGGCGTTTCTCGCCTGGGAGCATCTGGTCGCAAAGCGCGGCGGCGATCCTGCCATTGACCTGACCCTGTTCCGCAACATCGCGTTCTCGGCGGGATCTCTGGTGGTGCTGCTGATCTATTCGACATCGACATCGCTGTTCCTGTGCTTCGCCCTGCTGGTGCAGTCCGGCCTCGGCCTGACGCCGTTCGCGGCCGGCACGCTGTTCGCGCCGGCAAGCGTCGGTTTCATCATCGCGTCGCTGGTGGCGCCGAAGCTGGTGGCGCGTTTCGGAAACATGGCGATCGCCGGCGGCGCGCTGGTCTATGCGGCCGGGATCGGCTGGCTGATCGTGACCGCCGCCGGCCTTGGCGATGACGTCGAAACAGTCGCGCTTCTGCCACCGCTGGTGTTGTTCGGCTTCGGTCAGGGCCTTTCGATGACGCCGCTGCTCAATCTGGTCATCGGCTATGTCGAGGAAAATCATGCTGGAATGGCAGCCGGCTTCATGTCCACCATGCAACAGATCGGGGGAGCCTTCGGCATTTCCGTTGTCGGTATCGTCTTCGTGGATCGTCTCGGCAGGCATGCCGGCGACGGCGTCTCCAATGCCGGGCGCTATGCCGACGCCTTCGCCGGCGCCATGATCTACAACCTCGCTGCCGTCATCGTGGCTGCCGCGCTCGTAACTTTCATGGTGCGCAAGAGACCCGCCGTTCGATAGAGAGGCGACGGATATGCCTCGGCGGCCTTCAAGGCACACAGATGCAGCCCATCTCCGCCGCCTGATCCCCGGCTCCGTAAAGCCGGCTCCGGACAGAGCGATGCGTCCCTGTCCGGAGCCGGATCTTCAGGCCCCCGTCACGCGTGTTGAACGAGCTCGATCCGATAGCCGTCGGGATCCTCGATGAAGGCGATCATCTCGGCATCGCCACGCTGGGTGGAGGCATGCATCATCGGCCCCGGGCGGCGGACGACCCTGGCACCCTTTGCCTCGAACCGCCCGCAGGCAAGGACGACATCCCCGACGGCAAGCGCCAGATGGCCCCAGCCCGTGCCCTTGTCATAGACCTGGGCGTCCCAGTTCCAGGTGAGTTCGATGGTGGCGCCGGACGGCTCCGCGCCATAGCCGAGAAAGGCCAGAGTGAAGCGTCCCGTGGGATAATCCTCCCGGCGGAACAGGGTCATGCCAAGGATGTCGACATAGAAGGCAATCGACCGTTCGATATCGGCGACGCGGATCATCGTATAGGCGATGCGCATGGGGTCAGCCGCCCGCGATCGCATCGCCCAGTTCGGCGTTCGTCAACGCCTTGCCACCGATATTCCACGCCCCGTCGACGGCATGCACGCCGTCTGACCAGATCCGGTCCCTGGACAGGGTGCCACCCGACAACACGTGCAGGATCTCGGTCGCCTCGCCGAAAAAGGCGGCCTGGATCGCGCGGTCGGCGAGCGCGAAGGACGGCGTCCTGGTCTCGATCCAGGCCCCCTCCACCGGCTTTCCGCCGGCATAGGTCCGGCCCTTGGGCAGCACGCTGACATGAGCGGTCACATTGGGCGTCATGACCCGGTTCCCGGCAAGGCCGTGGTGACGGAGGAAGGCATCGACGATGCGCTCGACGGCGGCGCCTTCCCGGTCGGCGGGAATGACCCCTTCGGTGAGGGTAAGGACGATCGGCATGTCTGGTTCTCCTTCGGGTGCGGCCGTCAGTCCGTTGCATAACGACCGTTATGTGATTAATGAATAGCGATCGTTATGCAGTCAAGTTAAAAATAACGATCGTGATTTCAGGATTGCGCGATGCGATACACCGACCGTCAGAAGCAAGAAGCCCGCACCCGCCTGCTCGCCGCCGCCGGCCGCGCATTCCGCCGCCAGGGCTATGGCGGCATCGGCGTCGACGGCCTCGCCAAAGAGGCCGGCGTGACCTCAGGGGCG
The DNA here is from genome assembly GCF_014636235.1 of Tistrella bauzanensis. Lineage (NCBI taxonomy): Bacteria > Pseudomonadati > Pseudomonadota > Alphaproteobacteria > Geminicoccales > Geminicoccaceae > Tistrella > Tistrella bauzanensis. Next base: position 52,869 of record NZ_BMDZ01000032.1, on the reverse strand, counting down.
TTCTATGGCCATTTCCCGTCAAAGGACGGTGCCTTCGCCGAGGTGGCGATGGCCGGGCTCGCACAACTCGATGACAGCATCGCAGCACTCCAGGCGGCACACCCCGCGGATTGGCCGGAACGTTTCATCGATGTCTATCTCGGCGACCGGCTCGCCTGCGCGCTCGACGAGAGCTGCGCCCTTCAAAGCCTGACCCCCGATGTCATGCGCGCCGGCGCAGAGACGCGGGCCCGTTTCGAAGCGGCCCTCGGCACGGTCATCGCGCGGATCGCCTGCGGCCTCACCTGGCTTGCCCCCGATCTGCGGACCGACCGCGCCGTCGCCCTGCTCGCCCTTCTCTCAGGCGGTGTGACCATGGCGCGCTCGATGGCCGGCGAGACCCGGCGGCAGGCGATCGCGGCAGGCGTCGGCGCCGCTGCGATCGCCCTTCTGGAACGGCCGGCCAGGCCGGCGGCGCCGGTATCGCCTCCCGGCATCTGATCCGGTATCTGATGATGCATGCGGCATGCGCATGACACGGCGGCCACGTCGTCGTGGCGCCGGCCGGCGCCGACGGTTAGTGTGGGGGCTGACGCATCCGGATGCCTCTTCCACGGGAGCACCATCACCATGGCGCAGACCGAGATCGCCGGGCTTATCCTGAACGGCGGGCGCGCGACCCGCATGGGCGGGGTGGACAAGGGCGCCATGGATCTGGCGGGCCGGCCGATGCTGGCCCATGTCATCGATCGCATACGGCCGCAAGTCGGGCGCCTGGCGATCAGCATCCGCCTTGGCGCCACGCTGCCGCGGCCGACCGGCTCCGACACGTCCCCGGCCGGCCGGGATCGCCGCATGGGTGATCTGGCGGCGCTGATCGATCAGCCAGGGCCGTCGATCGGCCCGATCGCCGGCATTGAGGCCGGGCTTGCCTGGGCGGCGACCCTGGAGCCACAGCCGGTGGCGCTGCTGGTGGTGCCGAACGACGCCCCGCTGCTGCCGCTGAATCTGGTGGAGGGGCTGGTCCGGGCCATGCCGGCAGGCGGGCTGATCCGCCCGGCGGTGGCGGCCAGTTTCGGCCGCATCCATCCGGTTGTCTCGCTGTGGCCGCTGGCATTGGCGCCGGCCGTGCGGGCGCTGGCCGAAACCGCCCGCGCCTGCGCCGGCAATGGCGGCCGGGCCGGATCGCTGGGCGGAGCACTGGCGGCCCTAGGTGCCGTCGCCGCCGATTTCCCGGCAGCCCCCAGCGGCGCCGATCCGTTCCTCAACATCAACACCCCGGCGGCGCTGGCGGTGGCGGATGCGGCGGCACGGCGCGGATGATCCGGGCGCCATGATCCGGCTGACATCAAACCGTCATCAACTATGGGCATGATCGCGGCCACGCGATGCATCCAGGAGTCCGCATATCATGCGCCACAGCATTCAGAAGCTCGACAACGGTCTGACCCTGATCGAATTGAGCGGCCGGCTCGACGTGGCGGGCAGCGCCGCGGTGGACCTGCCGGTCAGCAGCGCCTGCGGCGGTGCCCGCAATGTGATCGTCGACATGAGCGGCGTGGAATTCCTGGCATCGATCGGCATCAGGCTGCTGCTGTCGGGCGCCAAGCTGGTCAAGCGCCGCGGCGGGCTGCTGGTGCTGGTGGCACCGCATGAACAGGTGGCCCAGACCATCGAGATGTCGGGTCTGGCCGGCGTGCTGCCGATGGCCGACGACATGGCCCAGGCCCACGAGATGATCGACGGCGCCGCCGCCTGAGGCGACGCCCTCCTCCGGCATAGCCCGTTCTCCGGCATAGTTCGGGCTATGCGGCCCGTTCATGGGCAAGCCATGCCCGCCAGCCGCCATGGCCGGTGATGTCGCGGGCACCGGCCACAGCCGCCGCTTCGCACAGAAAGCCTGCGACGGTGTCGCCTGAGGCCAGTTCCACCTGCCCCAGCCCCAGCGGCGCCCGCAGGCCGGCCACGAAACGACCCAGCCGGTCGGTCGGCACCGACCACACCTCCAGCGCGATCGCGGCGCCGCCATCGGCCACCCGCACCAGCCCCGGCCGGGGCGGCTGCAGGCCGTCCAGCGCATACAGCCGATAGACCGGCGCGGTGCAGGTGCGCGCCACCAGCCGCGCGCCCATCGCCAGCAGCTCACCGTTCAGCGGCAGGCCCTCCATATGGGCACCGACCACGGCGAGATCGGTGCGCAGGCCCGGCTCCTCGGCACCGCGCGCCGATGCCGGCGCAGGATCCAGCCCGGTGGCCCCGGCGGTGAGGCCGCCCGCCCGATGCAGCCGGTCGCCCAGCGACAGCAGCCGCCGGTCGGCCATGGCCGGCGCGAACAGGGTGACGCCAAAGGGCAATCCGTCGGCGCGGAAACCGGCGGGCACCGCCACGGCGGCATAGTCGAGCAGGTTCATGAAATTGGTGTAATAGCCGAGCGTGCTGTTCAGCCGCACCGGATCGGCCTCGACCGCGGCCACGGTATAGGTGGTGCCGGCGGTGGGGGTGACGACCAGATCGACATCGGCCCAGATCGCGTCGCAGATCCGGCGCAGCGCTTCCAGCCGATACTGCGCGCGGAATGCGGCCACGCCGCTGACGGCATGGCCGCCCTCGATGATGCCGCGCACCACCGGATGACCGGCATCCGGATGGGCCGCCAGAAAATCGCCGACGGCGGCGGTGCGCTCTGCCACCCATGGGCCCTCATAGAGCAGGCGTGCCACATCGAGAAACGGCGTGAGGTCGATCTCGACCGCCGTGCCGCCCAGCGCTTCCAGCCGCGTGACCGCGGCCTGGAACAAGGCCGGATTCAGATCGTCGCCGAAAAAGGCGAGCCAGTCCGCAGCCGGCACTCCGAAGCGGAATTGCGCCGGGGCCTGAGGCAGCGGCACCACCCCCGCCCAGGGCGTCCGGCGGCTATAGCTGTCGCCGGCATCCTCGACCGCCGCCACATCCAGCACGATTGCCGCATCATCGGCGGTCTGGGCGAAGATGGTGACGCAGTCCAGCGACCGGCAGGCCGGCACCACGCCGCGCGCGCTGATCAGACCGATCGAGGGCTTCAGCCCGACGGTGTTGGTGAAAGCGGCCGGCACCCGGCCGGAGCCGGCGGTATCGGTGCCAAGGGCGAAGCTGACCAGCCCGGCGGAGGTTGCGACCGCCGAGCCCGAACTGGACCCGCCCGAGACATAATCCGGGTTGAACGGGCTGCGCGGCGCGCCCCAGGGCGAGCGCACGCCGACCAGCCCGGTCGCGAACTGATCCAGATTGGTCTTGCCGATCAGCAGCGCGCCGGCCGTCCGCAGCGCATCGACCACCGTCGCCGAGGCCTCGGGCGTATAGGTGAATTCGGGGCAGGCCGCGGTGGTGGGCAGGCCGGCAACGTCGATATTGTCCTTCACCGCGAAGGGGATGCCATAGAGCGGCAGATCGGCCGGACCACGCGCGATCAGCGCCAGAGCCTCGGCCTCCAATGCCGCCGCATCCCGCAGCAGAATGAACACGGCCGGGTCGGGCCAGGCGGCAATCCGCGCCAGCACCATCCGGACCACCGCCAGGGGATCGGTCTGCCCGGCCTGATAGGCCGCTTGCAGCCGCGCGATGTCGATGGGGGCAGGCATGGCTTCGGTCATCGGATGCTGTCCTTGATGGGCGTGGTGCCAAGGGGGGTGATGTCGGCGGCGTATGAGACGGTGGGGTTGGGTTGCAGCACGCGATCCGCGTCGGCCGGCCGGCGCGCGTCGGCCCTGCGCGCGTCGGCCCTGCGCGCGTCGGCCCCGCGCGCACCGACATAGGCGACCGAGGCGGCGCTGACCGTCAGCACATGGGCGCGGGTGGCCTCGGCCGCCGCCTCGGCATCGGCGCGCAGGATCGCCTGCACCATCCGGTCGTGCTCGGCACAGGATGATGCCAGCCGGCCCAGCACGTTGAACTGGGCGCGGCGGAACGGCGCCAGCCGCTTGCGGGTCAGCCCGACCAGCTCCTCCAGATAGGCATTGTGGCTGCCGGCATAGATCAGCATGTGGAAGCGGGTGTTCCAGGCGGCGTAATCCTCCACCGCGCCGGCACGCACGGCGGCGGCACTGTCCAGATGCAGCGCCTCCAGCTGGTGTCGTTCAGGGCCGGTCATGTTCAGCGCCGCCAGCCGTGCCGCCGACGCCTCCAACTCGGCCATCGCCACGAACATCTCGTGCAGCCGCGCCTCGGACATCACAGTCACCACCACGCCGCGATGCGGTCGGCGGCCGGCCAGCCCCATGGCGCAGACCTGGCCCAGCGCTTCCCGGACGGGGGTGCGGGAGACCGCGAACCGGCCGGCAAGCTCGGCTTCGTCCAGCCGGATGCCGGGCGGCAGCCGGCCTTCGATGATGTCATCGGCAATCCTGCGGGCAAGGGTGTCGGCCAGGCTGCGGCGCACGCCACCCGGCTGGCCGGGCGGCTCGGGCGTATCGGTCGGCTGTGTCAGGGTCATCGGGGGCTCACTGGTGCGGGGGCGACGGATGAACTTGCATACGTCTTTGCATGCAGGATGCCAGCCGCACAACATAGGGTCATGTCGATTTTTTTATCATTGATTTCAAAGAAGTAATCGAACGTCGCCTGAAGGCCTCTGCCGCGACGCATCGCTGGTCTTTCATATTGTGACTATTATTTAGTCATTGCATGCATATTGCGCACAATTCTGATGCAGATGCGTGCCGCGAGCCGCCAACCCGCCGGCACAGAAGAACATTTCCTATTTCAGATCAAGTGGTTGAATAACATGCCCATGGCTGGCACGGCGCTTGCTGATGCTGATCGGCAGGTTTCGCCCCACGATCAGCCTCCGTCTTCGCACGACCAGCGCCACACCGTCGGCGCCCGCATGTGCACGGTCGCCACCAAGGATGCACCCGACATGGCAAATGACCTCGTTTTCTCCCGCCGCACACTGCTGAAGGGTGCCGGTGCGCTGGGCCTTCTTGGCGCCGCATCGACACTGCCGATCCGCCATGCCCTGGCGGCGGGCAAACTGACGGTGGGCTTCATCTATGTCGGCCCGCGCGACGACTATGGCTACAATCAGGCCCATGCTCAGGGTGCCGCCGCGGTGAAAGCCGCCTTCCCTGGCGTGACGGTTCTGGAAGAAGAGAACGTGCCCGAGACGATCGAGGTGCAGAAGACCATCGAGAGCATGATCAACCTGGACGGCGCGCAACTGATCTTCCCGACATCCTTCGGCTATTACGACCCGCATGTCATGAAGATGGCCGAGAAGTATCCCGAGGTGACCTTCCTGCATTGCGGCGGCCTGTGGGCCGAGGGTCACCCCGCCAACGCCCACAGCTATTTCGGCTATATCGACGAGGCCCAGTACCTGTCGGGCGTGGTGGCCGGTCACGCGACAAAGACCAAGAAGCTGGGCTTCGTCGCCGCCAAGCCGATCCCCCAGGTGCTGCGCAACATCAATGCCTTCACCCTTGGCGCCCGGTCGGTCGACCCCGCCATCTCCACCCAGGTCATCTTCACCGGCGACTGGTCGATGCCGGTCAAGGAAGCCGAGGCCACCAACAGCCTGGCCGATCAGGGCGCCGATGTCGTGACCTGCCATGTCGACAGCCCGAAAGTGATCGTCGAGACCGCCGAGCGCCGTGGCATGTTCACCTGCGGCTATCACGCCAGCCAGGCGGCGCTGGCCCCCAAGGGCTATCTGACCGGCGCGGAATGGAACTGGGAAGTCTTGTATCCGCGCTTCGTGGCCGATATCCAGGCCGGCACGCCGATCCCCTCGCTGGTGCGCGGCGGCCTGAAGGAGATGGTGGTGAAGACCTCGGCCTATGGCGCGGCGGCGCCGGATGCCGGCCGCGAACAGGCGGATGCCGTGAAGGCCGCGTTCATGGCCGGTGATTTCGCGATCTTCAAGGGTCCGGTGACCGACAACAAGGGTGGCATCGCGATCCCCGCCGGCACCACTCTTGGCCAGACCGATATCCTGCTGGAAAAGATGGATTATCTGGTCGAGGGCGTGATCGGCGCCACCGCCTGAGACATGCCGCCACCGCACGCGACCCCCGCCATCAATGCCGCCATCGCGACCCGAAAGCGAGCCGCCATCCGATGTCAGAGGACACACGTCTGAAATATGGCCGGGCCGCCGAGGCCATCGCCATCCCGCTGATGGCGGTGCTGGTCAGCATGGTGCTGTTCGGCGGCTTCGTCGCGGCGGTCGGGGTCGACCCGATCGAGTTGTATCAGTTGATGTATCGTGGCGCCTTCGGCACCTGGTTCTCGTGGCAGAACACGCTTCAGCGCGCAGCACCACTGCTGCTGGTCGCCCTGTGCACCGCCCTGCCCGCGCAACTGGGCATGGTGGTGATCGGCGCCGAGGGTGCGCTGGTGCTGGGCGGGCTGGCGGCGATGGCGGCAGGCCTGCCGCTGGCCGGCGCCGGCGCCCCGGTGATCGTCACCCAGGTGGTGATGGCGGCGGCGGGAATGCTGGCGGGCGGGCTGTGGATCGGTGCCACCGGCGCGCTCCGCCACCGGCGCGGGGTCAGTGAAACCATATCCAGCCTGCTGATGGTCTATATCGCCGTCGCGATCCTGAACCACATGGTCGAGGGGCCGATGCGCGACCCGGCCAGCCTGAACAAGCCATCGACCCCGGCGATCGGCGAGGCCTATATGATCGGCGACATCCCCGGCATGGACGTGCATTGGGGCTTCGTTCTGGGGGTGGTGTTCTGTATCGCCGCCTATGTGCTGATGTTCCACACCACCTTCGGCTTCGCGGCCCGCATGGTCGGCGGCAATGTCCGCGCCGGCCGCGCCGCCGGGCTGCCGGTCGGCCGGCTGGTGGTGCTGGTGACCATGCTGGGCGGCGCCGCGGCCGGCCTTGCCGGCATGATCGAGGTGTCCGCCGTCCACGGCCGCGCCAACGCGACGCTGGCCGCCGGCTATGGCTTCACCGGCATTCTGGTCGCCTTCCTGGCGCGCCAGAATCCGCTGGCCGTCATCCCGGTGGCGATCCTGATGGGCGGCATCGGCGCCAGCGGCGGCCTGCTTCAGCGCCGGCTGGACCTGCCCGATGCCACCGTGATGGTGCTGCAAGGCATCCTGTTCGTGGTGCTGCTGGCCAGCGAGACTCTGTATGGCCGGTTGCGCCTGCCGGTCTTCAGCCTGAAGGCGCTGCTCCCCACCGCCAGCGGAAAGGCCTGAGGCCATGGAAGATGCAGCTCTGGGCTGGTGGGGCGTGCCGCTGGCGGTGATCGCCGGTGCCATCCGCATCTCGACCCCGTTCCTGTTCGTCAGCCTGGGCGAATGCCTGACCGAGAAGAGCGGCCGGATCAATCTGGGCCTGGAAGGCACGCTGGTGATGGGGGCCATGGGCGGCTATGGCACCGCCTATCTCACCGGCTCGCCCTGGGCCGGGGTTCTGGTGGCGGGGTTTCTCGGCATGGTCTTCGGCCTGCTGCATGCCACGATCTGCGCCTTGCCCAAGGTCAACGACATCGCGGTCGGCATCGCGCTGATGCTGCTGGGCACCGGCCTTGCCTTCTTTCTAGGCAAGCCGTTCATCCAGCCGACGGCGCCGCATCTGCCGGCCGTCGATTTCGGCTTCTGGTCGGATGTGCCGCAGATCCGGTCGGCCTTGCAGATCAACGTCTTGTTCGTGATCGGCGCGCTCCTGGCGGTGGCGATGCTGTGGGGTTTCCGCTCCACCCGCGCCGGGCTGATCGTGCGGATGGTGGGCGACAGCGCCGATGCCGCCCGCGCCATGGGCTATGCCCCCGACCGGGTGCGGATGTGGTCGACCATGGCCGGCGGCTTTCTGGCCGGCGTGGGCGGGTCGTTCCTGTCGCTCTATTACCCGGGCAGTTGGAACGAGGGCTTGTCCAGCGGCCAGGGCATCACCGCGGTTGCCCTGGTGATCTTCGCGCGCTGGAACCCGCTCTATTGCTTCTATGCGTCCCTGCTGTTCGGCGGCGCCAGCGCGCTGGGCCCGGCCCTTCAGGCGGTCGGCGTCACCCAGGGCTATTACCTGTTCAACGCCGCCCCATATGCGCTGACCCTGCTGATCATGGTTCTCGCCTCGTCGTCGCGCCGGAAACTAGCGGGCGCGCCGGGAGAACTCAGCGTCACCCGTTGACCGTCGCCAGCAACCGCCTTTCCCCGACCCGCCCCCCTTTTCCGCTTCCCCCGTCCCGCATCGTCTGAACCCATGGCCCCGAACGAGGATGCCGCCGCATGACCGCGACCGATCTCCGCACCATCCCGGGCGACCCTTACGACTGGCCGTTCGATGGCAGACTGACACCGGCCAACACCGCTTTGATCATCATCGACATGCAGACCGATTTCTGCGGCGTCGGCGGCTATGTCGATGCGATGGGCTATGATCTCAGTCTCACCCGCGCGCCGATCGGGCCGATCGGGCGGGTGCTGGCGGCGATGCGGGCGCGGGGCTATCATGTCATCCACACCCGTGAAGGCCACCGCCCGGATCTGTCCGATCTGCCGGCCAACAAACTGTGGCGGTCGCAGCGGATCGGCGCCGGCATCGGCGATCCCGGCCCCTGCGGCCGCATTCTGGTGCGGGGCGAGCCCGGCTGGGACATCATCCCGGAACTGGCGCCGATGGCCGGCGAGCCGATCATCGACAAGCCGGGCAAGGGGTCGTTCTGCGCCACCGATCTTGAGTTGATCCTGCATGTCCGTGGCATCCGCAACATCGTGCTGACCGGCATCACCACCGATGTCTGCGTGCACACCACGATGCGGGAGGCCAATGACCGCGGCTTCGAATGCCTGCTGCTCGAAGACTGTTGTGGGGCCACCGACCGGGCCAATCATGACCATGCCATCCGGATGATCAAGATGCAGGGCGGCGTGTTCGGATCGGTGTCGACCGCCGACGCCTTCATCGAGGCCCTGCCATGAGCGGCCCCCTGCCCGATATTGCGGCCACAGCCGCCGGCGCCGATGCACCGGCGCCGCGCGCGCTGGGGCTGGAAGCGGTGGCGATGACCAAGCGCTTCGGCGCCTTCACCGCCCTCGACGGCGTGAACCTGAAGGTCCGGCCGGGCAGCGTGCATGCCCTGCTGGGCGAGAACGGCGCCGGCAAGTCGACGCTGGTGAAGTGCATCATGGGCTATTACCGGCCCGAGGAAGGTGCTGTCATCGTGGGCGCGCGGGAACAGCCGATCACCAATCCGCGCCAGGCCCATGCGCTGGGCATTGGCATGGTCTATCAGCACTTCACCCTGGTGCCCGGCATGACCGTGCTTGAGAATCTGGTGATGGCCCAGGCAGAACTGCCGGCGGTGATCGACTGGCAGGCGGAACGGACGAGGCTTGCCGGCTTCATGGCCCGGATGCCGTTCCAGGTGCCGCTGGATGCGCCGGTCGCAAACCTGGCCGCCGGCGAGAAGCAGAAGGTCGAGATCCTGAAGCAGATCTGGCTGGACTGCCGCTTCCTGATCCTGGACGAGCCGACTTCGGTGCTGACGCCCGACGAGGCCGACGACATTCTGGGCCTGCTGGCGCGGATGGCCCGGGCGGGCGAGCTGACCATCCTGATCATCACCCATAAATTCCGCGAGGTTCTGGCCTTCGCCGATGATGTGTCGGTGCTGCGCCGGGGCCGTCTGGTCGGTGGCGGCGCCGTGGCCGAACTCACCGTCGACGCGATGGCCGGCATGATGATCGGTGGCGCCACCGCCATGGCACCCGCGGCGCGCACCGATCAGCCGCCCGGCGCGGTGGCCCTGACCGTCGATGCGCTGGAAGCCCTGGATGATGCCGGCGAGGCCGCGCTGCGCGGGGTGACGCTGGCGGTGCGGCGCGGCGAGATCGTCGGCATCGCCGGCGTCTCGGGCAATGGCCAGGGGGCGCTGGTCGAGGTGCTGGCAGGGCAGCGCCCGGCGAATGCCGGCCGGATGATGGTCGACGGCGCGCCTTATACCGCGCGGCGGTCCGACATGCTGCGCCACAAGGTGTGCCTGCTGCCGGAAGAGCCGTTGAAGAATGCCTGCGTCGGCCGGATGAGTGTGGCCGAGAACATGGCGTTCCGCCGTTTCGACCAGCCGCCCTATGCCCGCGCCCGCTGGTTCCTGTCGAAAGGCCGGATGAGGGCCGCCGCGCGCGATTTGATCGCCCGCTACAATGTGCGCACGCCCTCGCCCGACACGCCGATCGCCGCCCTGTCCGGGGGCAATGTCCAGCGCGCGGTGCTGGCACGGGAGATCGGCGGCGATGTCGAGGTGCTGGTGGCGGCCAATCCGGTATTCGGCCTGGATTTCCAGGCGGTCGCCGATATCCATGGCCAGATCGTCGAGGCGCGCAATCGCGGCGCCGCCGTGCTGCTGGTCAGCGAGGATCTGGACGAGCTTCTGGAACTGGCCGACCGCATTCTGGTGATGTCGGATGGCCGGATCGTGCATGAGACCAGCGGCGCCACGGCCGACCGTCTGGCGATCGGCCGCCACATGGCCGGCCACTGACCGGGAAGGACCACGACCCCATGACCGCAGCGGCCACGCTGACCATCCCGGCCGAGCCCTATGATTATGTCGCGGCGCGGGCCGGGCTCGCGCTGATCATCATCGACATGCAGCGCGATTTCCTTGAACCCGGCGGGTTCGGCGCCGCCCTTGGCAATGATGTGTCGCTGCTGAGGGCGTCGATCGCCCCGACGGCGCGGTTGCTGGCGGGGTTCCGCGCGGCCGGCCTGCCGGTTATCCACACCCGCGAATGCCATCTGCCCGACCTGTCCGATTGCCCGCCCACCAAGCACGGCCGCGGCCCCGGACCCTTGCGGATCGGTGATGCCGGGCCGATGGGCCGGATCCTGATCCAGGGTGAGCCAGGGGCGGCGATCATTCCCGAGCTGGCGCCGGTGGACGGCGAGGTGGTGATCGACAAGCCCGGCAAGGGCGCCTTCCACGCGACGCCGCTGATGGCCGAATTGCAGGCGCGCCGCGTCACCCACCTGGTCTTTGCCGGCGTCACCACCGAGGTCTGCGTTCAGACCACGATGCGCGAGGCCAATGATCGCGGCTTCGACTGCCTGCTGGCAATCGATGCCACCGACAGCTATTTCCCCGCCTTCAAGGCCGCGACCATCGCCATGGTCACCGCCCAGGCCGGGATCGTGGGATGGGCGGCCCCGGTCGATGCCATCCTCACCGCGCTTGAGGCCAGCCGCCCATGACCACGATCACCAACCTGCCCGCCGTGTTGCGCGCCGGCCTGCTCGACGCGGCCGCGCGCGACGCCCTCGACTGGGTGCCGTTCCGGCCGGGTGTCGAGGCCCATTGGCTGCATCGCGCCCCCGATGGCGGTGCCGCGGCCGCGCTGCTGCGCTATGCGCCCGGCAGCGACGTGCCCCGCCACGCCCATACCGGCCGCGAAACCATCCTGATCCTGGCCGGCCGCCAGAGCGACGACACCGGCACCTATGACGCCGGAACGCTGGTGGTCAACGAACCCGGTACCGAGCACAAGGTGCGAAGCGATATCGGCTGCACCGCGCTGCTGATCTGGGAACAGGCGCCCCGGTTGTTCGAAGGGACATAACGGTTCGGCGAAGATGGTCCGCCACTACACCGGGCCTGATGCGAACGGGGCACCCGGCGCCGAGAACAGGGCCCGCAGATGCCGGCTGACCGCACGAACCGGCGCCGCCTCCTTCATGTCGGCATGCATCGCCAGCCAGATGTCACGGCGGAGCGGCTGGATCGTGGCCGCGACCGGCACCAGCCCCGATGACGGCGTTACCATGAAGTCGGGCAGGCAGGCGATGCCGCCGCCGGCGCGCGCCGCCTCGTGCTGGATATCGAGATTGCCGGCATGGATCGAGAATGGCCGGCCGGCGGCGAAATCGACCAGCACCGCCTGTTGTGCGGCAAGGCCCGCCGTCATCTCATAGCCCACGAAGCACCAGTCCGGTTCCGCAACCGCTGCCAGGTAATCGGGGCTGGCATAGAAGCGGAACGCCATCTCCCCCAGCTTGACGATGACCAGGTCGCCGTCATCCGGGCGGCTGATCCGCACCACCAGATCGGCTTCGCGCCGATCGAGCGAGGCACTGCGCGCCTCTCCGATAATGCGGATGGCAAGGCCCGGATGCTGGCGTTGCAGTGCCACCAGTGGCGCCGTCAGACACCGCACCGCCAGGGCCGGCGGCGCGCTGAGCGTGACGGTGCCGGTCAATGTGGCACGCGCGCCCGCCGCCACCCGCGCGACCGCGCGGGCATCGTCATCCATGCGCGCCGCGACCAGCGCGATCCGCTCGCCATCCGCCGTCAGCGTGAAGCGACGCCCGCGGCGATCGACCAGCGCCACACCCAGCGCCCGTTCCAGCGCCGCCACGCGCCGGGCCACGGTGGCATGCTCCACCCCCAGCCTGCGGGCGGCGGCCGACAATGTTCCTTCGGCGGCAAGCGCGCCGAAATGGCGCAGGTCTTCCCAATTCATCGGGTCATTTTCTCACAACAGATGTCAATTCATGGGGAATTTTCCACCCGATCCGATCATGCCACAACCTCCGCATCAGAACGGAGGCATGATCATGGATATCCAGATTGAACTCACCGCAACCGGCGGACCCGATGGCCTGCGGGTCGCGCCCTGCGCGCCGGCAGACCCCGGCCCCGGTCAGATCCGGGTCCGCCATGACGGAATCGGCGTCAACTTCATCGACATCTATCAGCGGACCGGGCTCTATCGCCTGCCGCTGCCGGCGGTTCTGGGCGTCGAGGGCGCCGGTGTGGTCGAGGCGGTCGGCCCCGATGTGCACGGCCTGAAGATCGGCGATCGCATCGTCTATGCCGGCCTGACCGGCGGCTATGCGGCAAGCCGCCTGCTTCCCGCATGGCGCGCCATCCCCTTGCCCGATGCGATCGGCAGCGACATCGCCGCCGCGTCGTTTCTGCGTGGCCTGACCGCCCACATGCTGTTGACCCGCACCCATGCCGTCGGCGCCGGCAGCACGATCCTCGTCCATGCCGCCGCCGGCGGCCTTGGAACCACGCTCACCGCATGGGCGAAGCAACGCGGCGCCACGGTCATCGGCACCGCCGGCACGCCGCAGAAGGCGCAGATCGCCCGCGAGGCCGGCATCGATCATGTGATCATCGGCCGTGATGCCGACATCGTGGCCGAGGTTCGCGCGCTGACCGATGGCCGGGGCGTCGACGTCGCGATCGACGGTATCGGCGGCACGATGCTGGCCCGAACCCTTGGCTGCGTGTGCCGCTTCGGCACCGTCGCGAGCATCGGTCAGGCCGCGGGCCCGATTCCGCCGCTCTTGGTCGAGGATCTGGGGCCAGTGCGGTCGCTGACCCTTGCCCGGCCCAGCGTCATGGCCTATGCGGCCGAGCCCGACACCTATCGCGCCGCCGCCCTGGAGGTGATCCGGGCGATGGAAAGCGGTATCGCCCCCACCATCGGCCGCCGCTATGGTCTGGCCGATGCCGCCCGCGCGCAGGCTGATCTGGAGGCCGGCGCCACCACCGGCAGCCTTCTGCTGGTGCCCTGACCGGACGGATGCGGGTGGAGCGGCGGTCGCGATCATGCGCGCGAGTGCCGTTCCACCGCCACGCGCTATCAGAAAACCCGATACCGCCCGTCGATTAATTCTATTTTACAATGCCCCCTCCTTGGGCAAGCCTGATTTTAAGGCACGCAAGCCACACCTCGCATCATCCCGGACCCGCAGGCGTTCCGGATGCCCCAGCGCATCCGGCATGGGGAGACGCCTGCGCCATCATGGCGGGACAGCGGAGGCGCGGGCGGCGGCGCATCATCAGGGAGATGGTCATGAGCTGGGTTGGTAAGCCCCTGCGGCGGAAAGAGGATTACCGCTTCCTCACCGGCGCCGGCCACTATGTCGCGGATGCCGCGGCAGCGATGGACGCGGCTCATATGTATATCCTGCGCTCGCCACATGGTGCCGCCGGGCTCAGGCGGATCGATATCGCCGCCGCCCGCGCGCTGCCCGGTGTGCTCGACATCATCACCGGCGCCGACCTTGCCGCCTCTGATATCGGCGGCCTGCCCTGCGCCTGGCCTGTGGTCAGCCGCGATGGCAGCCCGATGGTCCACCCGGTGCATCCGGTGATCCCGGTCGACCGGGTGCTGCATGTCGGCGACCCGGTCGCGGCAGTGGTGGCACAGACGGCCGAGCAGGCCGAGACCGCCGCCGAAGCGATCCTGGTCGATTATGAGGTATGGCCCTGTCATACCGATCTGGCCACCGTGCTGATGCCCGGTGCGGCGAAGGTGCGCGCGGAGCTGCCCGACAATCTGTGCTTCGACTGGGATCTTGGCAACGCGGCCGCCGTCGATGCGCAACTCGCGGCCAGCGCCCATGTGGTGACGCTGGATCTGGTGCAGAACCGGGTGAATGCCAGCCCGATGGAAACCCGCGGCACGCTCGGCATCTATGACCGCGGCCGCGACGATTACACGCTCTATACCTCCAGCCAGAACCCGCATTCGATCCGGGTCACCCTGTCGGCCAGCACGCTGAAGGTGCCGGAGGAAAAGATCCGGGTGATCTCGCCCGATGTCGGCGGCGGCTTCGGCATGAAGATCTATCACTATGCCGAAGAGGTGCTGGTGCTGGTGGCCGCCCGCCGGATCAACCGGCCGGTGCGCTGGATCGCCAGCCGCCTGGAAGCCTTCCAGGCCGATACCTATGCCCGCGATCACGTGACCCGCGTCTCGCTGGGCCTGGATCGCGATGGCACCTTCCGGGCAATGAAGGTGCACACCATCGCGAATATGGGCGCCTATCTTTCCACCTTCGCGCCGTCGATTCCGACCTTCTTCTATGCCAATCCCTTCCCCGGCCCCTATGCCCTGCGCGATGTGTATGTCCATGTCCAGGGGGTGTTCACCAACACCACGCCGGTCGATGCCTATCGCGGCGCCGGCCGGCCCGAGGCCACCTATGTGATGGAGCGGATCGTCGAGGCGGCGGCGCGCGAACTGGGGATGGACCCGTTCGAGATCCGGCGGCGCAACGCCATTCCGGCCGATGCCATTCCCTACAAGACGCCGTTCCTGTGGACCTATGATTCCGGCGACCTGCCGGCGCTGATGGATCTTGCCCGCGCCGCCGCCGACATCGACGGCTACAGCACCCGCAAGGCCGCGACCGAAGCCCGGGGCTGCCTGCGCGGCATGGGTGTCGCCTTCTATATGGAAGCCTGCGGCATGGGGCCGTCGAAGCTGCTGATCGAAGCCGGGCTCGGCGGCGGGCAGTTCGAGGTGGCGACCGTCAGGGTCAGCCCCACCGGCGGCATCGTCGTGCTGACCGGCAGCCATTCCCACGGCCAGGGCCACGAGACCGCCTTCGCGCAGATCGTCGCCGACAAGACCGGCATCGATCCGGCGCTGATCGAGATCGTTCATGGCGACACCGCCAAGGTGCCCTATGGCGTCGGCACCTATGGCTCACGCTCGCTGTCGGTCGGCGGATCGGCGCTGGCGGTGACCACCGACAAGGTCGTCACCAAGATGAAGCGGATCGCGGCCCATATGCTGGGCACCGACGCTGCCGATATCGACCTCACCGACGGCATCTTCCGGGCGAGGACCGGCAATCGCAGCCTGCATTTCACCGAGGTGGCGCGGCGCGCCTATGCCCCGGTCGACTATCCGGCCGGCATGGAACCGGGTATCGACGAGACGACCTATTACGACCCGGAGGCCTTCACCTTCCCCTATGGCTGCCACATCGTCGAGGTCGAGATCGATCCTGAGACCGGCACGACCACTGTCGATCGCTATCTGGCGGTGGATGATTTCGGGCGGATCGTGAACCCGTTGATCGTCGAGGGCCAGATCCATGGCGGTGCCGCCCAGGCGATCGGCCAGGCCTGTATGGAACTCTGCCGTTACGACCCCGAGACCGGGCAGTTGCTGACCGGGTCGTTCATGGACTACGCGATGCCGCGCGCCACCGACGTGCCGGCGGTGGAGCTTGTGTCGATGGAAACCATCTGCACCACCAATCCGGTCGGCGCCAAGGGCTGCGGCGAGGCATCGGCCATCGCCGGGCCGGCGGCGGTGATCAACGCCATCTGCGACGCCCTGCATGACCATGGCGTGCGCCATCTCGACATGCCGGCAACGCCTGAAAAGGTGTGGTCCGCCATTCAGGCCGCCAGCCTGCGCGCAGAGGACACGGCCGATGCATGACATCACCCTCACCCTGAACGGCGCCGCAGTGACCGCCCGGGTGGCCCCCGGTACAACCCTGGTGGCCCTGATCCGCGACCAGTTGGCACTGACCGGCACCCATATCGGCTGCGACACCGCGCAATGCGGCGCCTGCATGGTTCATGTCGACGGCGTGCCGGTGAAATCCTGCGCGATGCTGGCGGTTCAGGCCGATGGCCGTCGGATCGGCACCATCGAGGGCATGGCCGAGGACGGCCGGATGAGCGCGCTTCAAGCGGCGTTCCGCGAGCACCATGCCCTGCAATGCGGTTTCTGCACCCCCGGCATGGTGATGAGCGCCGCCGGGATCATCGACCGCCATGGCGCCAATGTCGACGACGCCACCATCCGCCGCGCGCTTGAGGGCAATATCTGCCGCTGCACCGGCTATCACAACATCGTCAAGGCGATCCGCTCGGCGGCCGCCGCGACCGCCTGAGCGGAGGCAGACCCCATGCAGATCGGCGCCTATCACGCCCCCGCCACCATTGCCGAGGCGGTGCGCCTGCTGGCGGAGCTGCCAGATGCCGTGCCGCTCGCGGGCGGCATGACCCTGCTGCCGGTGATCCGCCAGCGTCTGGCGGCACCCGACGCGGTGATCGATCTGGGCCGGATCGCCGGCCTCGACACGATCCGGATCGAGGACGGCAGCGTTCACGAGGGCACCCGACAGCCCAACCGCCTCGTCATCGGTGCCGGCACCACCCATGCGACGGTCGCGGATTCTCAGCTCGTCGCCACGGTCCTGCCGGCCCTGGCACGGCTGGCGGGGGATATCGGCGACCCGGCGGTGCGTGCCCGCGGCACCATCGGCGGATCGCTGGCGAATAATGACCCGGCGGCGGACTATCCCGCCGCCGCCCTGGCACTGGACGCATGGAACGTCACCGACCGCCGGGTGATCCCGGCCGCGGACTTCTTCCAGGGCTTCTTTCAGACCGCGCTGATGCCAGGCGAGATCGTCACCGCCGCGTCGCTGGCGATACCGGCCTGCGCCGGCTATGCCAAGCTGCGCAGCCAGGCCTCGCGCTTCCCGGTCTGCGGCGTGTTCGTCAGCCGCTTTGCCGACGGGCCACGGGTGGCGGTGACCGGTGCCGGCAGCCAGGGCGTGTTCCGCGCCACCGTGCTTGAACAGGCATTGACCGCCGACTGGTCCCCGGCCGCGGCCCGTGCCGCGCGGCTGCCTGAAGCCGGGCTGCTGTCGGATGCCAATGCCGGCCCGCGCTATCGTGCACATCTGGTCTCGGTGCTGGCCGCGCGCGCGATCGCTGGCATAATGGACACCGCCCCTGCTGCCTGACATCGCGGCCCACAGAAAGACCATCGCATGACCGAAACCACCACGACCCCCACCCGCCCCCAGGCTGTCCCCACCGTACAGGTGGACAACGACCGGGTCTGCGTCACCCTGTGGAGCTTCGCCCCCGGTGCCGAAACCGGCCCGCATTGTCATGGGCTGGATTATGTCGTTGTACCGCTGACCACCGGGCAATTGCTGATCGAGATGCCAGACGGCACCAGCCGGCTGGTCGACCGCAGCGCCGGCGCCTCATATGCCGGCACCGCCGGCACCGATCACAATGTGGTCAATCCGTCGGCAACCGAACCCTTCGCCTTCGTCGAGATCGAACTGCGCTGACCGCCGGCGTCGCCACGCGTGAGGCCGGCCACATCACCCGTCGATGAAGCCGATCGCGGGCCGGCTGATCATCAGCCAGAAAATGGCCGTGACGGCGGCAAAGGCCGGAAAGCCGAAGGCGAACCAGGTACGGTATAACCGGTGATAGGCGGCGGGCAGTAGCGCGCCCGCCACCGCCGCCTCGGCCGCCAGCCGGCGCATCTTCATCTGCATCCACACGACCGGCAGCCAGAAGGCGCCGGTGACCAGATAGAGCGCGATCGACAGCACAATCCAGCCCTGGCTCAGCGGATAGCCGACATGCATGGCCAGCGCCACGCCGGTGAACACGACATCCGCGATCACCACCGATGGCCGCAGGATCACCCAATCCAGATCGCGGGCCATCAACGCCTGCTCGCCGGCAAGCTTGGTGCGCGAAAAGGCCGTGGGGGTCGCCCGATCCACCCCCATCGCCGAAATATGGATCACCCGCCTTATGCCTGCCTGTTCGGCCGCAGCATAAAGTGCGTCGATACCGGTTGTATGCACGCCCTCCAGATCATCACGCCCGCCGTGCTGAAGGGCGCCGGCGCAATTGACCACCGCATCGACCCCGGCCAGCGCCGGCGCCCAGCCGGCAGCCGTGCGGGTCCGGGCGATGTCGACGGCCCGCCCGCGGACCTGCGGCATGCGACGCGCGGCCTCGCCCACGCTGCGCGCCACGCCGGTCACCTGATGGCCAAGGGCCAGCAGTCGCGCCGTCACCGCCGATCCGATCAGCCCGGTTGCCCCTGTCACCAAGATATGCACGACACGCCCTCTCCGCTGCCGAACCGTATGCCGGCTTCATTGACATCCAAACCCCGACCGGCTGCCCCGGGTTCCGGCCCGGGAACCGCGGCGCCCCGCCGGGGTTGAGCCCTGGAGCATCCCCCGAGCCATCAGCGGAGCCCGTATCATGCGACAGGCACGACACCAGATCGGCGACCAGCAGCGCAGCCCCAATCGTCCGCAGCCGGTGGTGGTCATCACCGGCGGTTCGTCGGGCATCGGCCGCTGCACGGCGGCGCTGTTCGCCGAACGTGGCTGGCGGGTCGGGTTGATCGCACGCGGCGAAGAGGGGCTGGAAGCGGCGGCCGCGGATGTCGTCGCGGCCGGTGGTGAGGTTGAAACCGCATCGGCGGACGTGGCCGATGCCCGCGAGGTGGATGCCGCGGCATCCCGGATCGAAGGCCGTTTCGGGCAGATCGATGCCTGGATCAATGGCGCCGGCGTCAGCTTTTATGCCCCCTTCGAGGATATTTCCGAAGAGGAATTCCGACGGGTCACCGATGTGAGCTATATGGGTGCCGTGAACGGCACGCGCGCGGCCCTGACCCGGATGCGCCGCCGCGACGAGGGGGTCATCGTCAATATCGGATCGGTGGTGGCGCTGCGCGGTGTGCCCCTGCAGGCGCCCTATACCGCCGCCAAATTCGCCGTCACCGGCTTCACCGAGGCTCTGCGCACCGAGCTGATTCACGCCCGCAGCCGCATTCATCTGGCGATCGTCCATCCGCCGGCAACCAACACGCCGTTCTTTGCCCATGCCGGCAGCCGTATGGAGGGCGGCGTCCCCCGGCCGATGCCGCCGGTCTATGAACCCGAGGTGGTTGCCGCCGCCATTTATGACGCGGTGACCATGCGTCGCCGATCGGTGCGGGTCGGCGCCGCCACGGTTCAGTTCGGCATTCTGAACCGGCTGATGCCGGGGCTGGCCGACCGGCTGATGGGCCGCTTCGGCTGGCGCAGTCAGGCGACCCATGCCCGCGAGGCACAGGATCTGCGCGATCCTGCCGTGTTCGGGGCGGCACGCCGCAATCATGCCGTGCACGGGCCGTGGCGTCAGCCGGGCCGCGACCGCCTGCCCCGGCTGGGAACGGCCGGCAGCCTCGCCTTCGCGGCCGGCGGTCTGGCTCTGGGTCTGTGGATCGCCCGCAGCCACCGCAACGGGTCGGAGTGACCGCCATGCGCAACGCCATGCTGGGGGCCATCGCCGGCATCATGGCCACGGTCGCCATGACCTCGGCCATGCGGCGGATGCAGCCGCTGCTGCCGGCCCGCGACCAGTATCCCCTGCCACCGCGCCAGATCATGGAACAGGTGGGGGAGGCTACGGAAACGGGTCAGGCGATGCCTGAGCCCGCGCGCCGTATCACCACTCTGCTGTCTCATTTCGCTTTCGGTGCCGTTGCCGGCAGCCTGTTCGCAGCATGGCGCCCGCATGGCGGGGTGCGGGCCGGTGCCGGCTATGGCGCGCTGGTCTGGGTAGTCAGCTATCTGGGCTGGATCCCGGCGGCCCGCATCCTGCGCCCGGCCACCGACCACCCGATGCGCCGGAACCTGCTGATGCTGGCGGCCCATCTGGTCTGGGGCACCGCCCTTGCCCACAGCCTGAACGATCTGGACCGCGCGGAGGCCGAGATCTTTCACGATGGCCCCAGGCTGGATGCCCACCCGACGCCGTCAGGCCGTCAACCGCCGCCACTGCAACGACATTGAGATCGGTGACCGTGGATCTCAGGCCGCGGTGGCGGCGCGCAGCAGGTCATCGAACCGGCTGCGATCGCCGAAGCCCATCGGTTGCCGGCCGCCGGCGCCGCTCTGGGCATCATCACCCGAAACCGCGTTCATGGCCGCGTCCTGCATGCCGGCCGCCAGATCGGCGGCGGCATCAGGGCTCACGCCTTCCGACATCTGGTCGTTCATCGCCATCTCGATCCGCTCCTGAATGCGGGCCTCGATCTTGGCGCGCTCCTCGGGCGACATGGCCGCCAGCTCTTCCTCGGTCAGCCCCTCTTCACCCAGGAACATGGCGCGATAGCGTTCCGCAGGGGTCATGGCCATGAATTCAAGGAAGGCTGTCTCCGCCGCCGACGGGCCATCTTCATCCGCCGAGGCATCCGCCCCGGTCACGGGCGCGTCGACCGTGCCCGACGATGCGGCCATCTCGGTGTCCTGACCCAGAAGCTGGGCCATGAACAGGGTCTGACTGGTCGCGCCCGACTGGCCGATGGCCCCGGCCGGCATGCCTGCCGACACCGGCCCGGTGGGCGCTGCACCGGAAGAGTTTGCCGCCCCACCAGCAGCAGCCCCGGCAAAATCTGCCGCACCGCCAACAGGTGCCGCCCCGCCATCCTGACGCCGCAATGCCCTGAAATCGAAAGCGGAAATCCCGCCGGCACCGCTTGCCTGAACCGTCATGCCCGAAGCTCCACAAACCGGATGCGTGTTATGCCACCAGGGTGAAGCAAATTGCAGGCCAGCCCGACAGGCTGTCTATGAGAGCTGTTCCGAAGGCTGGTGCGGACGGCGGGACTTGAACCCGCACTCCAGAGGAAGCGGATTTTAAGTCCGCTGCGTCTACCGATTTCGCCACGTCCGCGCCACAGGCCACGCGCCGGTGGAATCGCGGCGCTGACCGGCCAAGCAATATCGGCCGCGCCCCGATCTGTCCAGATCGAGTTTCACGAGAGCCGGTGCAGTCCCGCGGCTATGATGCTTCGCGACCGATCACCGCCACCGCCATCGCCGACAGCACCGCCAGCAGGTCGCGCTCGGCCACATCCAGCGCCCTGGTGTCGGTGCCGCGCAGCACCAGGCTGACTGAAGGCTTGCCGCCACGGAATGCCGGATAGGAGCCGATTTCAACCTGCGGGTGGCGGGCCTGCACCTCGCCCAGCGGCTGGGCGATCTCGCCCTCGGCGCCGTCGATCGCAATGGTGACCGCGCGGGTGACCGCGCCGCCGGTCAGGGTGGGCACGATATTGTCCATCATCGCCGCGGCGATCTGGGGCACGCCCGCCATCACATGGACCTTGCCGATCCGGAATCCCGGTGCGATCGACACCGGATTGTCGATCAGCGTCGCCCCTTCGGCGACGTTCGCCATCCGCAGCCGCGCGGGCGTCAGCTTCTCGGGCGGGTAATAGGCGGTCAGGCGGCGCTCGGCCTCAGGGTCGCGGATCAGCGCCACCCCCATTGCCCGCGCCACGGCGGCGGCGGTGATGTCGTCATGGGTGGGGCCGATGCCGCCTGTGGTGAACAGATAATCGGCCCTGGCGGTCAGCGCATGAATGGCCCCGACGATCTCGTCCTCGATATCGGGCACCACCCGCACCTCGACCACCCGGATGCCTGCCGGCGCCAGCTTGGTGGCGATCATGCGGACATTCACGTCCTGGGTGCGGCCGGATAGAATTTCATTGCCGATCACCAGGATCGCGGCAGTGCGCGGTGCGCCGGCATCGCCCGCGGTCAGGGCGGTCTCAAGGGTCTCGGTCATCGGGTCATCACTCATCAGCCAGGGATTGATCAGCCAGAGATTGCCGGGCGCGGCGGTGCGTCGATCAGGCCGGCCAGGATCAGCCAGTCGATCGTCTCACGCAGCATGTCGTCGAGGGCGGCCGGCGCATAGCCCAGATCGCGTCGCGCCCGATCGCTGTCGATCGCGACCGAATGGCACGACACGACCGCCGCATCGACCGTGATCGACGGCCGGCTGCCGGTCAGGCGCGCCAGTCGCTCGATCACCCGTGCGGCTGCGATCAGCGCCCAGGCGGGGGCGACACGGCTGGTCAGCGGCCGGTCGAGGATGGCGGCGCTGCGGCCGATCAACTCGCGAAAACTCGCCACCGGCCCGCCCAGCAGATAATTCTCGCCGATCATCGCCCGGTCGATGGCGGCGACAACGGCATCGGCGACGGCGGCTGCCGCCGCGAAGCTGCCACCGCCGGGCGGTAGCGCCGGCAGCCGCCCGGCCGCGGCCAGCCGGATCATCATCGCCCAGTTGTTCAGGTCATAGGCCCCCAGCATATGGCCGGGATTGAGGATCACGGCATCCAGCCCGCGGGCGATCGCGGCCCGCACCACCTCTTCGGCGGCGGCCTTGCTGGCGACATAGGCGACCGGATGGTCGCTGCCCACCTGCGGTGCATGTTCGTCTATGCGATGGCGATCGAAACCATAGACCGAGGCCGAGGAGACATGGACGAGCCGGCGCACGCGGGTCAGCAGCACGGCTTCGGCGACCGCGCGCGTGCCCTCGACATTGGTCTGCCACTGGCGCGCGCGATCGCGCGGGTCGGTCGAGGTATCGGCCGCAAGGTGCAGCACGACATCGGTATCGTCAGGAGTGCGCGCCGCCATCTGATGGGCGTCGAGCAGACTGGCCTCGATCAGATCCACACCATGGGCGGTCAACCAGTCGCGCACCGGGGCCGTGGTCTCGGGCCGGACGAAGGCGGTCATCGCCCACAGCGCCGGATCTCGCGCCAGCCGCGCCACCACATGACGGCCCAGCATACCGCCGGCACCGGTCAGCACTGCCCGCCGCCGGCTTGCGGATGTCGCGTCGCGCCTGATCATGAAGGCTCCCGTCCTGGCCATCGGTTCCGAACCCCCCGGATTATGCGACCTTGCGGCGGCGGCGGCCAGCCTCTGCGATACAGCCCGACATGATGACGGCAGCGCCGTTGCGCGCAGGCCGCCGGTGGCCGTAGTCTTGACGCCATGCCCGATCAGACAGCACTTGCCGATACAGCCACCGACCACGCGCGCGCCGCATCACCGCCGGGCGCCGGTCATGATCTCGTCTTCACGCCGATGCTGACCCCGGCACGGCTTGTGCGGCGCTATAAGCGCTTTCTGGCCGATGTCGTGCTGCCGGACGGAACCGAAACCACCGTCCATGTCGCCAATCCCGGCAGCATGCTGGGTCTGGCCGATGCCGGCGCCCGGGTCTGGCCGCAGCGATCGCCCGACCCGAAACGCAAACTGCCGCTGTCATGGGTTCTGGTCGAGGCGGCAGGCGGCGCGCTGGTCGTGGTCGATACCGGGCGCGCGAACGGTCTGGTCGCCGAAGCCATCGCCGCCGGCCGGGTGCCGGCACTGGCACCGGCGGGGGTGGCGCTGCGGCGCGAAGTCCGCTATGGCACCGGCTCGCGGGTGGATATCGTGCTCGATCCGGCCGCAGCACCGACAGATGCCGATGCCGGCACGTATCGGCCGCAACCGGTCTATGTCGAGGTGAAATCGGTCACCCTGTCGCGCCAGCCGGGGCAGGGCGCCTTCCCCGATGCCCGCACCCAGCGTGGCGCCCGGCATCTGGCCGAACTGGCGGCGCTGGCCACGGCCGGCACCGCGCGCGCGGTGCTGGTCTATGCGGTGATGCGCGGCGATGTCGACCGTGTCGACGTCGCGGCCGATATCGATCCGGCCTATGCCGCCGCATTGGTCGCGGCGCGGGCGGCAGGGGTCGAGGTGATGGCGCTGGGCTTCACCGCCGATGCGGCCGGAATCCGCCTGACCGGCCCCCTGCCCGTGGCCGGTTCGGGCACATCTGCCGCCATCGGATGACCGATGTCACGAAAACGCGCATGTCGCGCGATTGCCGTTGGCCCCTCGGTGTAATATCTATGCAGATAAATCTGCCAACGCACAGAACGCCCGGTCCGGAACGGCGACAGCCGTCGGGGGAAAGCAGGAAGCCAGGAAGCAATGATCAAAATTCACACCACCGAAGATTTCGAGGGCATGCGTCGTGCCGGTCGTCTGGCCGCGGAAGTTCTGGACTTCATCACCCCGCACGTGCAACCGGGAGTAACAACTGAGCATCTCGACCAGTTGTGCCATGCGTTCATCCTGGAGCACGACGCGATCCCGGCGCCGCTGAACTATCGCGGCTTCCCGAAATCGATCTGCACCTCGATCAACCATGTCGTCTGCCATGGCATCCCGACCGATCAGAAGGCGCTGATCGAGGGCGATATCCTCAACATCGACATCACCGTCATCCTCGACGGCTGGTTCGGCGATACCAGCCGGATGTTCCCGGTGGGCCGGATCTCGCGCAAGGCGGAACGGCTGATCGACATCACCTATGAGGCGATGATGCTGGGCATCGCCGCGGTCAAGCCGGGCGCCACCTTCGGCGATATCGGCCATGCGATCCAGAGCTTCGTCGAGAAGCAGAAATGCTCGGTCGTCAGGGATTTCTGCGGCCATGGTATCGGCCGGGTGTTCCACGACCAGCCCAATGTGCTGCATTACGGCCGTCGCGGCGACGGCGAGGAACTGAAGCCAGGGATGTTCTTCACCATCGAACCGATGGTCAATCTGGGCCGTCCCGACGTGAAGATCCTGTCCGATGGCTGGACCGCCGTCACCCGCGACCGCCAATTGTCGGCGCAGTTCGAACACAGCGTCGCCGTGACCGATGACGGGTTCGAGATCTTCACCGGTTCGCCCCTCGGCCTCGACCGCCCGCCTTATCGCCGCGATATCGCCGCCTGACCACATCTGCCCGCCCGCCCTTGACCGGAGGCCATGCCCATGACGGACGTGACGCGATGACCGGACCACGCGGCCCCGAGGTGCCGCCGGCAGGAGGGCCAGGCGCAAGGGGCCCAAGCGGATTTGCGCGTGCCGCCGGGCTGATTGCGCGCGCCACGGGTAACGGAACCGCCGGCCTGCCCGCATCCGAGCCGGCACCCTCCCCGCCGCCGGCCGACACCGCACAGGTCGACACGCCGCCGCCCCTCGCGGCGTCGGCACTCACGGCACCGGCACTCACGGCACCGGCACTCACGGCACCGGCCGATGTGGCCGCGACCGCGCCGGATGTGGAGCAGATGCCGTGGTGGCAATCGCCACCGGCGGCGGCGGCCGGCCCTGCCTTGAACGAGGCATCGGCCGGACGCACGCCGGCCGCCGGCAATGACGAGGCGGCACAGAATGACGGGGCGGCGCCGGCGGGGGCCGCGCGGCCGCATTATCATGGCCATCGTCAACGCCTGCGCGACCGGTTGCTCGATCGTGGCGCCGATGCGCTGGCCGATTACGAAATGCTGGAACTGCTGATCGCCGGCGCCATCCCGCGCGGCGACGTCAAGCCGATCGCCAAGCGCCTGCTGGCGGCTTTCGGCGGGCTGGGCGGTGTTCTGCATGCCGAACCGGCACGGCTGAAGGCGATCGAGGGCGTCGGTCCGTCGGTGATCGCCCAGATCAAGCTGACCGAGGCCCTGATGATCCGGTCGCTGCGCGAAGAGGTGATCGACCGCCCGCTGTTCTCGTCATGGCAGGCCCTGATGGATTATCTGATGGCCGATCTGGGTCATCTGCGGGTGGAACAGTTCCGGGTTCTGTTTCTGGACCGCAAGAACCGGCTGATCGCCGACGAGATCCAGCAGCAGGGAACCGTCGATCACACGCCCGTCTATGCCCGCGAAGTGATGAAGCGGGCGCTGGAGCATGCCGCCTCTTCGATTATTCTTGTCCACAATCATCCGTCCGGCGATCCAGCCCCCTCGCCCGCCGATATCGACCTGACCCGCAAGCTGGTCGAAGCGGCGCGTCACCTGAATATTTCGGTGCACGACCACATCATCATCGGCCGGCGCAGCTATAAAAGCTTCAAGGCGCTGGGTATCCTGTAGCGCCCAGCACCGTGGCCGGTCCGCCAGCCGGGGCTGCCTGGGCGGGATCACCCGCTGCCGCCCGCAGACCGGCCACCCGATGCAGGCCATGAACGCCGATCACTTCCGCCCGCCCGCGCAGGCTGTGCGCGCCAAGCGATTCGGCAACCACACCATCCGGCAATGGCGCCAGACCGAGCACGGCATCCGATGCCAGAACCGGTTCCTTCAGCGACTTGGCCAGCGCCTCCAGCCGGGCCGCGGTGTTGATGGTATCGCCGATGAAGGCGATTTCATGCTTGGCATCGCCCAGTTCCGCCACCACCACCGGCCCTGCATGCAGCACCGCCCGCACCCGTGGTGCCTCGCCGAACCGGCGCAGGAAATCCTGGGCCGTGCGGTCCAGCCGCTCAAGAATATCGAAGGCGCAGGTGATCGCGCGGTCGGTCTGGCGCCGGGCGTGGTCATCGCCGCAGACGATCTTCCACGAGATGATCGCCTGATCGCCGACATAGCGATCGATCGTGCCCCGGTTGTGCCGCACAGGGCCGCCGATCGTGTAGAGAACCCGGGCCAGATAATCCGTGGCGGCAATTTCGCCCAGCCGTTCGGCGGTTCCGGTCCAGCCGACGACATCGACCAGCAGAAACACCCGTTCCTCGCGCGTCGGGCGATGATAACGCCCCAGAAGCAGGCTGAGGAAGACCTGGGTGCCGATCAGATCCCGCACCCGCGCCATCAATCCCAGCACACCCGATGCCGCGATCGCGAAGACCAGCACATCGGCGCGCAACAGTAGCCAATCGCCCACCACGCCTTGATGGTCCATGATCGGCCCGATGGCGCGTTCGTACAGTTGGAATCCAAGGCCCACGACGGCATAGCCGGCCAGGGCCAGCACTGTCCACACGGCCATCGTGGCAAGGATATAGACCGGGGCTGCCTGCCGACGCAGCCAGGCCGACAGCCGGGGAAACAGCGCGCCACGGGCAAAGGCGATCATCGCCCCGCCAATCACCGTGCCGTAGATGACCGGGACGAAGATCGGTCCCTCGCCATCGACCCACGCAAAGGCCAGGCCCAACAAGGCCCCGGCCAGCGCGTAGGACAGCCCGAATACACATTGCCGGGGCGTGTTCGTCTTCCGGCCCATTCCCACAAGACCTCCCTGCGCCGCCGATGGCTGGCGGGCCGATTTCAGAACGGCATATCGTGTCTTCCACATCCGATTTCGACAGGTAACGTAAACGGAAGGCCGCATTTTTCACGACCCGCCGCGCCTGGGCGGCTGTGCTGACAGGTGTGGCCGGCCGTATCCAGACTTTGCCCCCGGGCGCCCCACAGGCTATAACCCAGACCGAAGCGGCCGGACGGAACCGGTGGCATGATGTTTTCTGTTTGCGAGAGAAGCCCTTAGAGATGATCCCGCGCTATTCCCGCCCCGAGATGGTCCGGATTTGGGAACCGGAGAACAAGTTCCGCATCTGGTTCGAGATCGAGGCCCATGCCTGCGATGCCCAGGCCGAGCTTGGCGTGATCCCGAAAGAGGCCGCCAAGGCTGTGTGGGAACGCGGCGCCTTCGACATTCCGCGCATCGACGAGATCGAGCGCGAGGTGAAGCATGACGTCATCGCCTTCCTGACCAGTCTGGCCGAGCATGTCGGCGACGAAGCCCGCTTCGTCCATCAGGGCATGACCTCGTCGGACGTACTCGATACCTGCCTTGCGGTTCAGTTGAAGCAGGCATCCGACCTGCTGATCGAGGGGGTGGACAAGCTTCTGGCGGCGATCGAACGCCGCGCCTTCGAGCACAAGAACACCCCCACCATCGGTCGCAGCCATGGCATTCACGCCGAACCGGTGACCTTCGGTCTGAAGCTTGCCGGCTATCATGCCGAATTCCAGCGCGCCCGCGCCCGGCTGGTGGCGGCACGCGACGAGATCGCGACCTGCGCCATCTCGGGCGCCGTCGGCACCTTCGCCAACATCGACCCGCGGGTCGAGGAACATGTGGCGGCGAAGCTGGGGCTGAAGCCCGAGCCGGTCTCCACCCAGGTCATCCCGCGCGACCGTCATGCGATGTTCTTCGCGGTGCTGGGCGTGGTCGCAAGCTCGGTGGAACGCCTGGCGGTGGAAATCCGCCACCTTCAGCGCTCGGAAGTCTATGAGGCGGAAGAGTATTTCTCGCCGGGCCAGAAGGGCTCGTCGGCGATGCCGCACAAGCGCAACCCGGTGCTGACCGAAAACCTGACCGGTCTTGCCCGGGTCGTGCGCGGCTATGTCACCCCGGCGATGGAGAATGTGGCGCTGTGGCATGAGCGCGACATCTCGCATTCCTCGGTGGAACGCATGATCGGCCCGGATGCCACCATCGTGCTCGATTTCGCCCTCAACCGACTGGCCGGCGTGGTCGACAAGCTGGTGATCTATCCTGAGCGCATGCTGGCCAATCTGAATGCGCTGGGCGGGTTGGTCCATTCACAGCGCGTGCTGCTGGCCCTGACCCAGAAGGGTGTCAGCCGCGAGGACGCCTATCGGCTGGTGCAGCGCAATGCGATGCCGGTCTGGCGCGGCGAAGGCCAGTTCATCGATCTGCTGAAGGCCGATCCCGAGGTCTCCAGCCGCATGACCGATGCCGAGATCGAAGGCCTGTTCGATCTCGGCTATCACATGGCCCAGGTCGATACCATCTTCCGGCGGGTCTTCGGCCGCGCCTGACCGGGCAGCCGAACCGGTCGCAGCCATCACGAAAACCGGGCATCTTCCAATGTGGAGATGCCCGGTTTTCGTTTGGAACCGCGACCGGGGCCCGCCATGTTTAACCCGTCGCCCCCCCAACCGGAGCCAGCCTCATGACCACGCTGCGTATCGCCCTGCTGTCGGACCTGCATCTGGATGTGCGGCGGCGGCGCCTGGAACGTGGCGGACTGAGTGCCGAAGCCGCACAGGCCGGCATCGATGCCCTGGGGCGCGAGGCCGCCGATACCGCCCGCGCCGCCGGTGCCGATCTGGTGATCCTGGCCGGCGACATCGCCAATGGCACGACGGGCATGGAATGGGCGGCACGCAGCTTCGGTGCGCTGCCGGTGCTGTATGTGGCCGGCAATCACGAATTCTATGGCCACGACCAGGCGACGCTGGTCCGGCATCTGCGTGCGACCGCCGAGGCCACCGAAAGCGTGCGCTTCCTGGAATGCGATGCGACCGACATCACCGCGCATGGCCGGACGATCCGGGTTCTGGGCTGCACCGCCTGGACCGATTACCAGCTCTATGGCGCGGATGCGGCCACGGATGCGATGGCCACGGCCGAAGCGGTGCTCTATGACCACAGCCGCATCCATCACGGCGAACAGCTGTTCAAACCAGCGGATGCCCGGGCGCTGAACCGGACCGCGACCCGCTGGCTTCAGGCCCAGCTCGGCGCCGCGCGGCCGGATGACACCATTGTCGTCACCCATCACGCCCCGGCCCCGGCATCGGTGGAGCCGCGGTTCGAGGGCAGTCCGCTTTCCCCCGCTTTCGTGTCGGACATGACCGCCATGATGCTGACCCACGGGCCGGCCCTGTGGATCCATGGTCATACCCACCACAATGTCGATTATCGGGTGGGACAGACCCGCGTGGTCAGCCATCAATGGGGCTATCCCGACGAGAACCTGCCGACGGGGGTTGGTATCCTCTCGATCTGACCAGGGCCGCGCACAAAAGACCCCGCGCAGCACAGGGCTGTACGCGGGGCTTCTGTCTGTGGATCGGCGATTCCGGCGGTCAGGAGATTCCGGCGGTCAGGCCTACGCGCGAACCTCGGCCTTCGCCTGTTCGCCCAGGCGCTGAAGCTGCACCTCGACCGTGTGGCGTGACAGCTCGACCCCGGCCGCCTTGAAGTCGGCGAACAGCTTGGCGATGATGTCCTCGTCGCCCGGCTCCTGCATGTCGGCGTCGACCAGTTCGTCGCCATAGGCGGCGATGTCGGTGCGGCCGATCTGGGGGCCGGCCCAGGCCGCAAGCAGCCGGGCACGCTTCACACGGGCCTTGAAGGCCACCTCCTGGTCGTGGGCAAAGCGGTTCTCTTCGGCGCGCTCGCGGTTGTCGAAAGTGCTCATCGCGGGACTACTCCTGCAAAACCTCGGTCGGTGGGTCCGGACCCCGGCATCGGCCGCTCCCGGTTCGGGCGCCATAGTCTCGGACGCCATAGTCTTGGGCATTCCTTGAGTCTCTGGCATTCCTGCCGGCATTGACGGCCGTGTCGCCCTTCTCATACCAGCAGCGGCGTGCGATGCCTAGCGCAACCGGCACCTCCTTGGGCCCAAGGAGCGACCGGTCAGTCGATAATGTGGTAACCGCCATCCACGAACAGGGTCTGGCCGGTCATCAGCTTTGCCGCATCGGTCGCCAGCATCGCCGTTGCCGCACCGACATCGTCGATCGACAGCAGGCTGGAAATCGGCGCCTTTTCATGCGCCTTGGCCAGCAGATCGTCGAATCCTGTCAGACCGGAGGCGGCGCGGGTGGCAAGCGGTCCGGGCGAGACCGCATGCACCCGGATCCCCCGCGGCCCCAGCTCCGACGCCAGATACCGTACCGAGCATTCCAGCGCTGCCTTGACCGGCCCCATCACGTCGTAATGTTCCACGACCATCTGGGCGCCGAAATAGCTCATGCAGATCAGTGTACCACCCTTCGTCATCAATGGCTCGGCCAGCTTGGCCATGCGGATGAACGACCAGCACGACACATCCATCGCCTGAAGGAAACCCGCTTGCGAACAATCGGTCAGCCGGCCGTGCAGATCCTCGATCGGCGCGAAGGCGATCGAGTGCACCAGGAAGTCGAGCGAACCCCATTCGGCGGTGATCCGATCGAATACGGCATCAAGGGCCGCCGGATCACGCAGATCCAGCGGCAGCAGCATCCGGGCATCCACCTCGCGTGCCAGCGGCTCGACATGCGGCCGCGCCTTCTCGTTGAGATAGGTGATGGCCAGATCCGCACCCAGCGCCCGGAACGCCTTGGCGCAGCCCCAGGCGATGGAATGCTCGTTGGCAATACCGGCAATCAGGCCCCGACGGCCGGCGAGCGGGCCGGACAGGGGGCCGGTGCGGGCTGTATCAGCGGCGGGCGATGCGGTCATAAGGGTCACGGGCTCCATTCTGGTGCAATTGCACAATCCATTGTGCACTTGCGGTATGACAAGCGCGAGACCAAAGCCCTGTAAGCTGCAAAGCGCAACGCATCTGCGGATCGCGCTCCGGCTGCTCGCGCGGTCCGCGAATGTGCGGGGCACGCGCATGACGGAACCCGTTGTCTTGCCGTCATCAATTGTCTATGTTTCGCGCGCGCCGGGCCGACATCTCTGTCTGCCCGGGCAGACCGATTTCCTCAGGGACCGGAGCCCTTATCGTCCCGGCGGGGACCACCCCGCCCGCTCCGGTCGTTCGAACTCCCCGGAGGACGCCCATGTCCCGCCGCAGGCGCATCTACGAAGGCAAGGCCAAGATCCTTTTCGAGGGTCCGGAGCCCGGCACCGTGATCCAGTACTTCAAGGACGACGCGACCGCCTTCAACAACAAGAAGAAGGGTGTCATCACGGGCAAGGGGGTGCTGAACAACCGCATCTCCGAATACCTGATGACCCGGCTCGGCGAAATCGGCGTGCCGACCCACTTCATCAAGCGCCTCAACATGCGCGAACAGCTCGTGCGTCAGGTCGAGATCATCCCGATCGAGGTGGTGATCCGCAATATTGCCGCCGGCTCTCTCGCCACGCGCCTTGGTCTGGAAGAAGGCGAGCGTCTGCCGCGCGCGATCGTCGAATATTACTACAAGGCCGATCAGCTGAACGACCCGATGGTGACCGAAGAGCACATCACCGCTTTCGGCTGGGCCACCATCCCCGAAATCGACGAGATGCTCAATCTGTCGATCCGGGTGAACGACTTCCTGACCGGGCTGTTCCTGGGCGTCGGCCTGAAGCTGGTCGACTTCAAGCTGGAATTCGGCCGGGTGTTCGACGAAGACCAGGACATGATCATCCTGGCCGACGAGATCAGCCCCGACAATTGCCGGCTCTGGGACGTCAAGACCAACGAGAAGCTCGACAAGGACCGGTTCCGTCGCGATATGGGCCGGGTCGAGGAAGCTTATCAGGAAGTCGCGCGCCGGCTGGGCATCCTGCCGGAAGATCCCGCCCGCGACCTGACCCCCGACGTTCCCACCGAGGAGGAAGCGTGATGAAGGCGCGCGTGCATGTGACGCTGAAGCCCGGCGTCCTTGACCCGCAGGGCAAGGCGATCGCGAATGCGCTGCACGGGCTCGGCTATGCCGAACTCGGCGACGTCCATCTCGGCAAGTATATTGAGCTGGACGTGGCGGCATCCGACGCCGCCGAGGCACGCGCCCGCGTCGCCGAGATGTGCGAACGCCTGCTGGCCAACACCGTGGTCGAGAACTACGCGATCGAGATCGCCGACTGACACCCGCGGCCGGCCCCGGCCTCCCCGCTCAAGGCGCGGCGGCAAGGGTCGGCATCGCCCGTGCAGCCTGGCGCACCGTTCCGTCATCATCAGGGAATCCAAGCCCGTGGATGCCGCCGTCATCGTCTTTCCCGGCTCGAACTGCGATCGCGACGTGGCCGTCGCCGTCGAGGCGGCGCTGGGTCGTGCGCCGCACATGGTCTGGCATCGTGCCGACAGCCTGCCGAAGGTGGATCTGATCGTCCTGCCCGGCGGGTTTTCCTATGGCGATTACCTGCGCTCGGGCGCCATTGCCGCCAACTCGCCGATCATGGGCCGGATCAAGGCCGCGGCCGCGGCCGGCACCCGGGTTCTTGCCATCTGCAACGGCTTTCAGATCGCGATCGAGGCCGGCCTGCTGCCCGGCGCGCTGATGACCAATGCCGGGCTGAAATTCGTCTGCCGCGACGTGTTCCTGAAGGTGGAGCGCAATGACACGCCCTTCACCAGCGGCTACAGCCAGGGTCAGGTGGTGCGGTTTCCCGTGGCCCATCATCAGGGCAATTATGCCGCCGATGCCGAAACGCTGAAGCGGCTGGACGGCGACGGTCTGGTCGCCTTCCGCTATGTCGATGCGGCCGGCAACGCCACCGGCGAGGCCAACCCCAACGGATCGGCCGGCAACATCGCCGGCGTGTTCAACGACGCGCGCAATGTGATGGGGCTGATGCCGCATCCGGAACGGCTGGCCGAAGCGGCGCTGGGCGGCACCGATGGTGCGGCCATGTTCCGCACCCTGCTGTCGAAGATCGCCTGAGGCGCAGAACCGCCCGGCACCTGACCGTCAGGCCCTGATGCCACCGCCGCCGGTCATACCGCCGCGCCATGACATCCGGGCCTGAACCTCTTTACGGGAACCGCGACCGATGACGGCCGAGACCAAGATCACCCCTGAGATCGTCGCCGAACACGGGCTGACCCGCGACGAATACAAGCGGCTGCGCCAGATCATGGGCCGCGAGCCCAATCTGGTCGAGCTTGGCATCTTCTCGGCGATGTGGAGCGAGCATTGCTCGTACAAATCGTCGAAGAAGTGGCTGAAGACCCTGCCCACCACGGCGCCATGGGTGATCTGCGGCCCCGGCGAGAATGCCGGCGTGGTCGATATCGGCGATGGTCAGGCGATCATCTTCAAGATGGAGAGCCACAACCACCCGTCCTATATCGAGCCCTATCAGGGTGCGGCGACCGGTGTCGGCGGCATTCTGCGCGACGTGTTCACCATGGGCGCGCGGCCGATCGCGATGATGAACGCGCTGCGCTTCGGCGACCCGTCGCACCCCAAGATGAAGCATCTGATTTCGGGTGTCGTCTCGGGCATCGGCGGCTATGGCAATTGTGTCGGCGTGCCGACGGTCGGTGGCGAGACCAATTTCCACCCGGCCTATAACGGCAATATCCTGGTCAACGCCATGTGCGTGGGCCTGGCCGATACCAGCAAGATCTTCTATTCCGCCGCCGCCGGCATCGGCAATCCGGTGGTCTATGTCGGATCGAAGACCGGCCGCGACGGCATCCACGGCGCCTCGATGGCCTCGGCCGAATTCGGCGAGGATGCCGAGCAGAAGCGCCCGACGGTGCAGGTGGGCGACCCCTTCACCGAGAAGCTGCTGATCGAGGCCTGCCTTGAGCTGATGCAGTCGGACGCCATCGTCGCCATTCAGGATATGGGCGCCGCCGGCCTGACCTCGTCGTCCTTCGAGATGGCCGACAAGGGCGATGCCGGCATCGAGTTGTGGCTGGACAAGGTGCCGACCCGCGAGATCGGCATGACACCCTATGAGCTGATGCTGTCGGAAAGCCAGGAGCGCATGCTCATGGTGCTGAAGCCCGGCCGCGAGGACGAGGCCCGCCGCGTTTTCGAGAAGTGGGAGCTGGATTTCGCGGTGATCGGCAAGGTCACCGATACCGGCCGCATGGTGCTGATGTTCAACGGCGCGGTGGCGGGTGATCTGCCGATCAAGCCGCTGGCCAATGGCAGCCCGGAATATGACCGCCCCTGGACGCCCACGCCCCAGCGCCGCCCGATCGTGCTGCCGCGCGGCCGCGACGACCTGGATGCGGTGCTGCCGGCGCTGGAAAAGCTGATCGGCTCTCCCGACCTCGCCTCCCGGCGCTGGATCTGGGAACAGTATGACCACATGGTGATGGGCGATACCATCGGCCGGCCGGGGGGCGACGCGGCTGTGGTGCGCATCCACGGCACCAGGAAGGCGGTGGCGATCACCACCGACGTCACCCCGCGCTATTGCTACGCCGATCCCTATCAGGGCGGACGTCAGGCGATCGCCGAGGTGTGGCGCAACCTCACCGCCACCGGCGCCCGGCCGCTGGCGATCACCGACTGCCTGAATTTCGGCAACCCTGAAAAGCCTGAGATCATGGGCCAGCTGGTCGGCTGCATTCAGGGGATGGCGGAAGCCTGCCGCGGGCTGAACTTCCCGGTCGTGTCGGGCAATGTGTCGCTCTACAACGAGACCCAGGGCACCGGCATTCTGCCGACGCCGGCAATCGGCGGCATCGGCCTGATCGCCGACAGCGCGCGCCGCGCCGACATCGCCTTCAAGGCGGCGGATCATGCGATCATCCTGATCGGCGAGACCCGTGGCCATATCGGCCAGTCGCTGTATCTGCGCACCATTCTGGGCCGCGAGGATGGCGAGACCCCGCCGGTCGATCTGTCGGTGGAGCGCCGCAATGGCGATTTCGTCCGCAACCTGATCACCGAAGGCCTGATCGATACCGTGCATGACGCATCCGATGGCGGCCTGCTGGTCGCGATCGCCGAAATGGCCCTGGCATCAGGCATCGGCGCGCAGATCGACCCGCCGGCCTTCCAGGCGCCGCTGATCTGGGCGTTCGGCGAGGATCAGGCCCGCTATGTCATCGCGGCCCCGGCCCCGGCGGCGGATGCGGTGATCGCGCAGGCCTGGGTGCTGGGGGTTCCCGCAGCCCAGATCGGCATCACCGGCGGCAGCGAATTGACACTGACCGGTGGCGGCACGATATCCTTGGAAACCCTGCGCCGGGCCCATGAAGACTGGCTGCCGGGATTGATGTCGACGCCGGCCTGACCGACGCCGATGAAACGAGCGTGATTGACGGGGAGAGACGCCGATGCCGATGGATCAGAATGAGATCGAACGCCTGATCAGGGCTGCCCTGCCCGATGCCGAGGTGTTGGTCGAGGATCTGGCCGGCGATGGCGACCATTATGCGGCACGGGTGGTGTCGTCGGCCTTCAAGGGCAAGACCCGCGTGCAGCAGCATCAGATGGTCTATCAGGCGCTGCAGGGGCGCATGGGCGGCGTGCTGCATGCGCTTGCCCTGCAAACCTCGGCGCCGGCCGACTGATACCGGTGGACAGCGGTATTCCGATCGCCGCTGAGCCTCGCATCACGCATGCCCCGGTCGCAATCAAGGCGGTTGCAATGCGCGCTGGGCAGGCTTAAATCAGACCAGGACGGTACGGATTAAACAGGGCACCGCCCGTCCCGACCGCACAGACAGCCGCCAGAAGCCCCAAGGTCCGAGGATGATCATGAGCGCAGAGCAGTCGAACCCGGCCTTCGCCGAAATCCAGTCCCATATCGATGCCGAACCCGTCGTGCTGTTCATGAAGGGCACGCCGATGCAGCCGATGTGCGGTTTTTCCGCCAAGGTGGTGCAGGTTCTGAATTACATGGGTGTGCCGTTCCGTGGCGTGAACGTGCTGGCCGATGCCGGTGTCCGCCAGGGGATCAAGGACTTCTCCAACTGGCCGACCATTCCCCAGCTTTATGTGAAGGGTGAATTCGTCGGCGGTTGCGACATCATCAGCGAGATGTTCGAGACCGGCGAACTCAGCGAATACCTGTCGAACCACGGCATCGACGCCCGTCAGGTCGGCGTGCGCTGATCCGGCACCGATGACGAGATGACGCGCGGCGGCCCGCCTCCTGAGCCAGAGAGGCGGGCCGTTTCGTTATCCCGCCCCGGCGGCGATCAGGCACAACCCCGCCCCGGCGAACAGCCAGCCAAGCCTGGCCAGCCGCCGCGCCCAGCCGGGAGCCCATGCAAACAGCGCCGCGGCCAGCGGCCCGGCAAGACCTGCCACGCCCGCGACCCAGACCGGCCCCCGCCCCCAGCCTTCGGCCGACATGACGAGGCCGGCGGCGAGCGCCACCAGGATGCCGCCTTCGAGGCGCCGCCTGACCGGCTGGTGCACCGCCCTGGCGCCGCGGCCGTGGCACTGATCGTGATGACGGGGCATGGCGAGGGCGAGTGTCACCGCCGCCGACACCCCGACCGCCAGGGTCAGCAGCGGGATCATGGCCTGCCTCGCCGCGCCTGGACGATCATGGCCAGCCGCCCGAGACCAAGCGCCATGCACAGGGCGGCAAGCTGCATCCCCCAGAACACCCGGTCGCCCGCCAGAACCGCACGCCACGGATCGCGCCCGGTGACCAGGACATCCAGCAAAGGCACCGCCGCCCAGAGCAGGGCCGCCACGGCCAGCGCCCGCACCCAGCCGGTCCCGTCGGACCGCAGCGCCCCCAGCCCCAGCATGGCCAGCCAGACCAGATAGAACGCCGCCGCCTCCAGTGCGGCCCGTTCGTCCAGCGCCGCCGGCAGCAGGCGGTTGGCCAGGAACTGCCCGGCAATCGCGGCCGGCAGCCCGACCAGACAGCCGATATTCAGCGCATCGACCAGCCGATGCCCCCGGCTCCGCCCCCACTCCCGAGCCCGGCCCCACTCCCGAGCCCGGCCCCACTCCCGAGCCCGGCCCGGCGCGCCGGATTTCGGCCGGCGCTTCACCGACCACAGCACCAGCCCGGTCGCGATTATCGCCGTGCCGGCAAGGCCTGACAGGAAGAACAGCCAGCGCAGCGGCAGCCCGGCGAAGCGGGCAAGATGCAGGCCATAGAGCGTGTGATAAGTGGCGGCGGCGGCCCCGCCCTGCCCGCGGCCATCGGCGATCAGCCGGCCGGTAACACCATCGAAGACCAGCGTCTCTGGCCGGCGGGCAAGCTGGTCGGCATCCTGTGGCGTCAGTGTCAGGCGTGCGGCGGTGGTTCCCGGCCGGTCGACCGCGATTCGCCCGCCCCGGATCCCTCCGATCCCGTCAGGCCGATCCGGCGCCGACCACATGGCCGCGGCCTGTCCGATCACCGGCCCCAGATCGGTGAGCGGGGCCGGCTGTATGATGGACGCTGTGACCACTGCCGGCCCGATGCCGTCAAGATCCGCCGCATAGCCTGCCCGCCCCGCCGGATAGGCGGCATCCACCGCCCAGGGCATATAGAGCAGCATCAGGGTGACGAGGCCGCTCCAGGTGATCATCAGATGGAAGGGCAGCGACATCACGCCCAGCAGATTATGGCCGTCGAGCCAGGCCCGCTGCGCGGCGGCACGGGGCCGGAAGGTGAAGGCGTCCTTGAAGATCCGCTTGTGGACGATCACCCCGGTGACGATCGCCACCCCCATGATCATCGCGCAGATGCCGGTCAGATAGCGGCCGAGGGTCCGCCCCCAATCGGACATGATCAGGGTGAAGTGGAAATAGAACAGGAAGTCGCCACCAACGGTGTCGGGGCCGGTCTCCGGCGCGCCGGTCTCCGGGTCCAGGCGGCTGGCCACGAAGCCGTGCGGCCGGCCCGCCGCCACCTTCAGCACCGGCTCGCGACCATCGGGCAGGTCGATCAGCCAGCGCACCGCATCTGACGCCTCGTCGGTGAGCCAGGACGCAGCCATACGCGCCTGCGCCGCCTGATCAGGCAGGTCGACCGGCCGCAGCCGGTGCATCCAGGTGGAGATGTCGGGCCGGAAATAGCAGGCGGTGCCGGTCAGGAAGATCGCGAACAGCAGCCAGCCGACCGCCAGCCCGGCCCAGGTATGGAGCCACGACATGTGCTGCCGGACCGTCACCGCCAGCCTCCCGCCGCAGCCATGACACCGGCCAGCACCACCACCTCGGCGAGTGCGCGGTGGGGCTCCGGCACCGCGAAGACCCGGATCACCACCGCCACCCAGACCAGAAAGCTGGCCATGGTGCCGGCCAGCACCGCCTCGACCACGGGGCCGGGCAGCAGGCGGGCCGAGAGCGTGGCGGCCAGCGCCGCCACCACATAGCCGCCCGGCCCTGCCGCCAGCAGGCGCAGTGGCACGCCGCGCATGGCTGTCACCACTTGTACTTCACGGTGCCGAGGACCGATCGACCCTGGCCCCAATAGCACTGGCGGCCGATTTCGCAGCCGGAAACATAGGTCTCGTCGAACAGGTTCGAGGCATTGACCGCAAGCTCGACGCCGGCGAACGATGGCGCCGCCCGGCCGAGATCATAGCTCACCGCCGCGTCATACAGCGTATAGGACGGCACCTCGATGGTGTTCTTGTCGTCACCATAGGTGCTGCCGACATAGCGCACGCCCGCGCCCAGCCCCAGCCCTTCGGCGAAGCCCGCCTGGACGGTGTAGCGGCCCCACAGCGCCGCCGTCACCTCGGGCACCATGGTCGGGCGGTTGTGCAGATCGTCTTCGGTGCTCTCGGTCACCTCGCTGTCGAGCCAGGTGAAGCTTGCCTGCACGTCCCAGCCCGAGCCCAGGCTTGCCACCGCTTCCAGCTCGATGCCCTTATTGGTCACCTCGCCGATCTGGCGCTGGCCCAGCCCTTTCCCCAGCGATTTCGGAACATTGGTCTGGGTCAGATGGAACAGGGCAGCCGTGACCATGGCGTTCCAGCCCTGGGGCTGAAATTTCAGACCGGCCTCATACTGGGTGCCGCGGGTGGGTTTGAAGGCGTCGCCTGCGAGCGTGGTGCCGCTCTGCGGCTCGAAACTCTCCGAATAGCTGAGATAGGGGGTCAGTCCGATATCGAAGGCATAGCCAAGGCCGACGCGGCTGGTGAAAGCGTCATCATCCTGCGACGTCTCCGCGGGGGTAAGGCGGTTCTTCACCCGGCTGTCGGCCCGGTCATAGCGACCGCCCAGGTTCACGATCCATCCGCCCATACGGATCTGATCCTGAACATAGATGCCCCACTGATTTCGGCGGGTCTCAAGGTCTTGATAGATCCCAGGCTCGCTGGCGAGGCCGGCATTGCCCGCTTCGGGCAGCACGATCGCCCCTGCCTGCCCGAAGCGGCGGATGGTATCGCTGTCATGGCGCCGGTATTCCAGACCGGCGAGCAGAGTATGGTCCAGCGGCCCGGTGGCGCCGTCGATCTGGATCTGGTTGTCGATCACATACACGTCCGAGGACTCGCGGGCCGCGAAGGCATTGCGATCGAGCGTCACGCCATCTGGCCGCAGTTCACGGATATAAACGGTCGCGAAGTCCAGCCGGTTGGCGATATAGCGCGCGTTCTGCCGGAAGGTCACCGCATCGTCGAAGCGGTGCTCGAACTGGTAGCCAAGGGTATAGATGTCACGGTCCCAATGGCCATAATCGGTGTCGCCGGCATAGAAATCCCGTGGCAGCCGGCCATAGGGCGCATCATAGAGCGTGCCCACGATCGGCAGCATGTTCGAGAAGCCGCCATCGATGTCATCACGCTGCCAGCTACCAAGCAGGGTCAGAGTGGTGTCGTCGCCGGCGCGCCAGCTCAGCGAGGGGGCGATGGCGGTGCGCTCCTGATCGATGCCGTCGACCTGATTGTCGCTCTCCATCACCAGCCCGGCGACCCGGAAGGCCAGCCGGCCATCCGCGACCAGCCGGCCGCCGATATCGGCTCCGGCCTCGTGTCGGCCGAAGCTGCCGCCGCGCAGCATCACCTCGTTCACCGCCTGCTCCGACGGCGCCTTGCTTACCCGGTTGACGATGCCGCCAGGGGTGTTCTGGCCATAGAGCACCGAGGCTGGACCTTTCAGCACCTCGATCCGCTCGAACAGATAAGGTTCGAAACCGCCGATCGCGAAGTTGGCGCCACCAACCTTGATGCCGTCCAGATACTCGTTCATCGAGGCGCCATAGGTGCCGGTGCCGCCGAAGCCACGGACCTGGATATTGTCGCCGCCGGGCATGACGCCGCCCGCACGACCGCCGACACGGACACCGGCGGTATAGGCCAGCGCCTCGCCCTCGGTGGTCACGGCGCGTGCGGCCATCTGGCCGCGGGTGACGACCGACACCGATTGGGGCGTTTCCAGCAGCGGCGTGTCGGTCTTGGTGGCGGTGGCGGTGCGGGTCGCGACGTAGCCCGCAACCGGGCCCGTTGCCCGTTCCACCACCCGCGCCGCCCCCACCTGGAGCGGATCGAGCACCGTGGCGCCATCGCCGTTCAGGCGCTGCAACACCACCACGCCATCGGCGGTGATCGATCCGGCAACCGGTGTGCCGGCCAGAAGCTGTGTCAGCCCGGCTTCGGCCGTCATCCGGCCGTGCAGGCCGCGGCTTTCCACGCCGCGGGTGACGGCGGTATCGGCCGAGACCTGCAAGCCCGCCTGTCGGCCGAAGGCGCCGAGCGCGCCGGCCAGCGGCTGGGCCGGAATGTCGAACGACACCTCCGCCGCCGCATCGGCTGGCGCATCGGCCGCCCGTGCGGCACCGGCCGCCGTCATCGCCATGCCGGCAACCGGGCCCGCAACCCCGATGGCGCCCGGACCGGCCGCCATCGATGCGGCAACAATCGCCGCAATCCCTGGCGACACCCTCTGGCGGCGCTGCTAGCCCTGCCTCATGCCCGTCTCCTCCGTCATCTGCCCGATAGTTATGCGAATAACTCGCATTTTCAGGATCAGCAGACGCGGAGCCCGGCGGGATTTTCCGCACGGGCCGGCATTTTTCCGAGAAAAGGATGCAGTTTCTACTACAAGGAGGTGCAGATGCGGCGTCAGGCGTCGTCGAGGATGGTCAGCAGCGGACCGATCCGCCGGATCCGCCCGCCATGGGCACGCATCAGGGCCGAGAGTGCTGCCGCAGGATCGCCCAGATCATAGAGGCCGGTCACCTGCCGGGCGCCGAGCGCGTCATCGGCGACGATGATCAGCCCGGGCGTATAGGCGCGCAGCCGGTCGACCACCTCGGCCACCGTCGCCCCGTCGACGAACAGCCGCCCGTCCTGCCAGAGCGCCACCGTCTCACCCTGGCCGAGCGCGGTGGTCACGGCACCCGGACCATCGACCCGCACCCGGCCGCTGCGCACCGACACCGTCACCCCCGCCGCATCCCGATCGACCTCGAACGCCGTGCCCAGAACCGTCACCTGTACGGCGCCGGCCTCGACCACGGGGCCGGCCCATATCGGGCACGACCTCGAAGAAGGCATCGCCCCGTCACAACACCACACGGCGCCGGTCACCATCGAACCGCAGATCGGCGGCGGACAGGGGCGCCAGCCGCATCAGGCTACCGTCGGCCAGGGTGACAAGGCGCACCTCGCCAATCCCGGTCGCGGCATCCGCCGTCATGCGCACCGCCAGACCGGGCGTCAGGGCCAACACCAGACCGGCGGCAACCGCCATGCCGGCCAATCCCCAGGCCAGACGACGCCCCTGGCGCGGCCGCGCCGCCGCCGCAGGCATTCGCGGCATCTCGACAGCCCCCAGACCTTGCGGCACCGCCAGCCAGTTGCGCCGCACTTCTTCAAATGCCATAGC
Source organism: Tistrella bauzanensis (assembly GCF_014636235.1). Classification (NCBI taxonomy): domain Bacteria; kingdom Pseudomonadati; phylum Pseudomonadota; class Alphaproteobacteria; order Geminicoccales; family Geminicoccaceae; genus Tistrella; species Tistrella bauzanensis. The sequence continues at coordinate 10,524 of NZ_BMDZ01000032.1, read as the reverse complement.
GTGGGCCGGATCTGCCGACAGCCAGGCCATGGAAGCCTGATCCAGCGCCTGATCGTCGGGTGCTGCCTGCCGACGGATCAGCCAGTCGGCGGCCTCGGCGATCAGGGCGGCCGAGGGCCGGGGCGCGGAACCGGCGGTCATGCCCCGTCCTCGTCGCGCAGCGCCAGGGTCAGGCGCACCACCGCCCCCTGCACCAGCCGATGGGCCGAGGTCACCGAGATCTCCAGATGATCGGCGATCTGTTGCAGGCTCTGGCCCTCCAGCCGGTGCAGTTCCAATGCCCGCCGCTCCCGCCCGGGCAGAGAGGCGAGCGCCGCCGCCATGCGCCGGGTCTCGTCGCGGTCCAGCAGCCCCTGGTCGGGTGCCGGAAGATCGGCAGGTTTCAACCAGTCGGGCCGGTGCCGCAACCGGTTGCGATCCTCGGTCTGCCGCCTGCGGGTCATGTCGAGGGCGAGGTTGCGGACGATGCGGTACAGATAGCCCACCGGCTGCGCCACCCGCCCGGTTTCCGCCCCCGGCGCGAAGCGGATATAGGCTTCCTGGACGACATCCTCGGCGCGCATGCGATCGCCCACGATCGGCGTCGCATAATCGACGAGCATCGCGCGGTGATCGAGAAATATCTTGAGCCTGGTCTTGAGCCTGGTGTCGTCGTCGCGCACAGCGGCCTGCATGCCTTCCGGGTCGGGAACCGAATACCGGCGGCATCCTAATCAGAATGCGAACCAGTCGCAATACGCGGGGCCAGAACCGTCGCGGCCCGGGCGATGCGGCCGGACAGCGCCACGCGCCGGTCGGCGGGCACATAGCCGGTCAGCGAGGTTGCGGTGCTAAGCTCGACCGCCGCCGCGAACTGATCGTCGGCGATCTCGCCGCCCGCCCATAGGGCCGCCGCACCGCGAAACATGATCGCCAGTTGTTCCGGCAGCGCCGCTTCCGCCAGCGGCCGCATCGCCGGGTCGATCCCGTCATAGGCACCAAGCGCCAGGATCCACAGGGCGCGGGATCGCGTGCGCATCTCTTCCGGATCGCCGTTCAGGGATCCGGCCACAGCCGGCCCGTCCGCCACCATCGACCCGATCAGGAAACGGTGCATGGCCGGACGCTCCAGCCAGACCGCGCACCCCGCCTCGCCCATGACGAAGGCCCGGTCGATCGCATCGCCGCCCCCGGTCGGGGCAACCGCCGTGTCGGCCGAATAACGATCGATGATCGCATCGAACATGCGCTGCGCCAGACCGCGCAGGATGCCGGCCTTGCTGCCGAAATAGTTGAATGGTGTCGCGAAACTGACGCCGGCTTCCTCGCACAGCGCCCGCATCGAGAAGTCGGGCACGTCTCCGGCCCGCAGCAGCCGTTCGGCCGCGTTCAGGATTTCCTCGCGTGCGAAGGCACGCTTGCGATCCATCAGCCGCAGCCTGCCCGATGTCGCCGTCACCATGCCCTCCGCCATTGCCGGCCCGCTTGCCGTCCACCCGCTATGCCCGATGACGCCGCGTCTCGCAAGCAGCATCAATAATATATATCATGATATAAGATTCATGTTGTGATCGATCAGGGATCGCGCGAGCATGCGCCATTGTCCTGACCGGCCCCGCAGAGAGGGCCGGCGGCACCGTCCAGGGAGGACCGAGACATGGCACATCCAAGACCCCTGCTGATCCGCAATGCCCGGCTGTTGACGATGGTCGATGGCGTTGACGAAACACGCGGCGACGTGCTGGTCGCCGATGGTGTGATCCGCGCGATCGGTGGCCGGATCGATCATGCCGATGCCGATATCATCGATGCCGCCGATGGCATTCTGATGCCCGGCTTCGTCGACACCCATCGTCATGTCTGGCAGACACAATTGCGGTCGGTGGCGGGCGACTGGTCGCTGTTCGACTATTTCGTCCGCATGCGCATGATCTATTCGGCCTTCTATGACGCCGAGGATGTCTGGCTTGGCAACCATATCGGCGCGCTTGAGGCGCTGAACGCCGGCGTGACGACCATGGTCGACCATTGCCACATCATCAACAGCCCCGACCATGCCGACGCGGCCCTTCAGGGCCTGATCGATGCCGGCGGGCGCGGCGTGTTCTGCTATGGGCTGTTCGGCAATCCGCGCGGCCATGATCCGCTGGTGATGGATACCGATCCGGGCTGGCTGGTCGCCGATGCCCGGCGTCTGGCGACCAGCCGGGCCTTCTCGGATCAGGACCGGATGCTGTTCGGGCTGGCACCGGCCGAAGCCGAGGCCATGCCCATGGCCGATCTTCTGCGCGAGGTTCGTCTGGCGCGCGATCTGGGCGCCCACAGCATCTCGTTGCATGTCGCGATGGGCGCCTATGATCAACGCCATCGGGTGGTGCAGCATCTGGCCGATGCCGGGCAGCTCGGCCCCGATCTGCTGTTCGTGCATGGCGCCACCTTGACCGCCGCCGAACAGGCGGCGATGGCCGAGGCCGGCGCCGGCCTGTCGGTGACGCCTGAAACCGAGATGCAGATGGGCATGGGCCATCCGCTCGCGTTCACGGCGCGGGCCGCGGGCGTGCGCACCGGGCTCGGCATCGACATCGTGTCGAATTATGCCGGCTGCATGTTCAGACAGATGCAGATGATGCTTCAGTCGGCGCGGGCCCGGACCAATGCCGCCATCGAGGCGCGCGGCGAGGCGCCACGGCGGATCACGCCCACAGCGCGCGAGGTGCTGCGTCTGGCGACACTCGGTGGTGCCGAGGCCCTGCATCTTGAGGACCGCATCGGCTCGATCGAAGCCGGCAAACGCGCCGATCTGATCCTGGTGCGGACAGATACCCTGTCGATGTGCCCGACCATCGATGCGGTGGCCGCCATCGTGCTGAATGCCGCGGCAGCCGATGTCGACATGGTCATGGTCGACGGCCGGATGATCAAACGCCACGGCGCGCTGGTCGATGTGGCATGGCCGGATCTAGCGGCCCGTCTGCAGGCATCCTCGACGCGGATCACCACCGCCGCCGGCGCCGTCGATCCCCGGCCGATCGAGGCCATGGCCGCCGGCGTGTTCGCCAACCTGATCTGATCAGCCGACAGACCGACGGCCCGCTCCCTGGCGGGAAGCGGGCCGTCGACACGCCCGGACCGGGCGGGGGCCGGCCCAGCATGGTTCAGCCGACATGGTTCAGCCGGCATGGCTCAGCCGGCATGGTTCTCAGCCGGGGCCTCAGCCGATCGCGGCAAGCCCGCGGCTGAGATCGGCTTCCAGATCCGCCGGATCCTCCAGCCCGATATGCAGGCGCACGGCGATACCGGGATGGGTCCAGCCGCGCACCGTGTCCGGCGCCTGCGGCGGCGCCAGACTTTCGAACCCGCCCCAGGACGAGCCGATCCCGAACAGGCTGAGCGTGTCGACGAAGCGGTCGATGGTGGCCATGTCCAGATCGGCGCGCATGGCGAGGGTCAGGAGGCCGTTGGCGCCGGTGAAGTCGCGCCGCCACAACTCGTGGCGCGGGTGGCTTTCCAGCGCCGGGTGCAGCACGGCGGCGATCAGCGGATGGTCTTCCAGATGGCGTGCGATCCTGAGCGCGCCGGCCGCATGCATCGGCAGCCGGGCGGCGATGGTCCTGAGGCCGCGCAGGGTCAGATAGGCATCGTCGGGGCTGACGGTCTGGCCCATCACCACCTGCATCCGCCACAGATCGCGGCCCAGATCGCCATTGGCGACCACGGCTCCGATCATGACGTCGGAATGGCCGACGACATATTTGGTGCCGGCGATCACCGAGATGTCGGCGCCATGGGCCAGTGGCTTGTGCAGCAGACCCGAGGCCCAGGTGTTGTCGACCACCAGCAGCGCGCCGTGGTCGTGGGCCAGTGTCGCCAATGCCGCCACATCGATCAGGTCATAGACCCACGAGCCCGGATTCTCGCCATAGATCATCCGGGTGGCCGGGGTGATCTTCGCGGCCGCATCCTGAACCGCGCCGTCGAAATAGCTGGTGGCGATGCCGCGCCGTTCCAGATAGGCGCTGCGGATGTTGTGGACCTGCGGATAGACCGTGTTCTGGATCAACACATGGTCGCCCGGTGCCAGGCAGGTGATCATCACATGGGCGATGGCCGCAAGCCCGGTCGGGAACAGCAGCGCCCGTTCGCCACCTTCCAGCGCCGCCCATGCATCTTCCAGGGCATGGGCGGTGGGGGTGCCGCGGGCGCCATAGCTGAACACCCGGCTGCCATCATCGCGCCGTGCCTTGTTGGCGCGCATGGTCGCGATATCGGGGGCGAGCACGGTGGAAGTGCGCACCACCGGCGGGTTCACCGGCCGCACGCCGTCGATCGGCGCGCTGCGGCCCAGATGGATCAGGCGGGTGCGTTCGGACTGGCGGCTCCGATCGGCGGTCACTGGCCGTTCTCCGTGCCCGCAACGGCATGTGGCTGGGTGGCGTGGGGCTGGCCCGCCACCGCGAAGCCGGCGCGCTCGCGGTCATCCAACTGCGCCAGCAGGCCGGTTTCCCAGGCCAGATAGCGCCGTGCCGCCTCAAGATTGCCGTCATGGCGATCGTGGACGAAGAACAGATAGTCGATGCAGTCGGCTTCCGACGGCTCGTCGGGGGTTGCCACCACTGCAAAACCGCCCGCCTGCCAGTCGCGGGTATCGGCCGGCAGCATGCCCGCCACCTTGCGGCCCAGCGCCGCCAGATCCACCGCCACGCAGCGCGCGATCCGCGCATCGTCGGCAATCAGCACGATGCGGGCATCCGGTGCCGCATCCGCCACCGCGGCGGCGATGCGCGGACGGATCGCCCAGCGGGCGCCGTCGATATGGCCGGCGCGGTAGGTCATGCCCGCCCGGACATCCAGCATCAGCACCGGCGCGCTGGCATCGGCGCGCATGGCAGCCACTTCGGCGGCCCGCAGCAGCACCAGTGCCGGCAGGCGGCTGACGGCTTCCTCATGGCCAAGGCCGGCGGGCGCGATGCGGCCCCAGGCCGTGCTGCCGCCATCCAGAACCGCGACATCCCAACCCATCCGGCGCAGCCAGTTGGCCACGACCACCGCCCGCAGGCCAGTATCGTCGACCAGCACCACCCGGGCATGGCGCACGCCCAGCCACTGATCCGAGGCCTGGATCAACTGGCCGCCCGGCGCATGCAGGGCCCCCGGCGCATGGCCGGCGGCATATTCCTCGGGCGTGCGGACATCCAGCAGATAGGTCGTGCGGCTGGTGTCGCGCAGCCAGGCGCCGATGGTCTCGGCGCTGACCGCCTCGACCCCGTTCGCCTGGGCGAAGGCCGCGGCCCGCGCCGCCAGTTCGGCGCGGTCGGTCTCTGGTGCCTGCGGATACAGCCGCGCGCCGCCATGATCCAGGTCAAAGCCGGCCAGCCGCCAGCCCTGGGTGCCGTTGCGCAGCGCCACCACCGGGTTGGGCACGCCGACATCGCGCAGGGTCTGCGCGCCGATGATGCTGCGGGTGCGACCGGCGCAGTTGATCACGATCCGGGTTGCCGGGTCGGGCGCGATCGCCTGGATGCGCAGGGCCAGTTCGCCATTCGGGCAGCACACGGCGCCCGGAATGCTCATCTTGCGGTATTCCTCGACCGGGCGACCGTCGATCACCACCATGTCGTCGCCACGGGCCTGCGCCGCCTGCAGATCCTCGGCCGAAATCGATGGCGTGCCCAGCTCGTGCTCGACGATCTCGCCGAAGGTCTTGCTGACCACGTTCACGCCGGCGAACAGCCGGTAACCCGCCGCCGCCCAGGCCGGGGCGCCGCCATCCAGCACCTGGACATGACGATAGCCCAGCAGCCGCGCCCGCGCCGCGGCACGCATCGCCACATCACCCAGACCATCATCATAGACCACGACCCGTGCGGTCTTGTTCGGCACCAGCCGCTCGATATCCAGCTCCAGCCGGCTATAGGGCAGCGGCACGGCATAGAACAGATGCGACCAGCCATACTGGCCATGCTCGCGCACATCCAGCAGCGCGATCTCGCCACCGTCATGCAGCGCGTCCTTCAGCGTCCGCGCGTCGATCAGGCCGTCATCGCCGACCTTCGCCATATCGGCGGGCGCCTTCGGGGCCGGGACCGCCGGCGCATCACCGATCGCCGCCGCCCGGCCGGCCGGGCCCTGCCGGGTCGGCACCCCCAGCCCCATGATCTTGCAGGTGCCGGCGGCCAGATCATAGCCGGTGCGGCCGGTCAGGGTTTCGAGCCCGCGCCCATAGAAATGCAGGTGACGGATCACCTGCTCGCCCTCGATCACCACGGAATGAATGTCATCGGGCAGCAGGGCGACGCCACGGCCGGGGCCGACCTCGATCCGCGCCGTTTCCCGCAGGGTGGCAAAGCCCGGGCGGCTGCCATCGTCGGTGCGCTCATACAGCCGGTTGACCTCGGCACCCTCGACCGCCGCCACACAGGCCCATGTGGTGTGATCATGCGGCGGGATCAGCTTGCCCGGGCGCATCACGTTCAGATACAGCGCGAAGCTCTGATCATCATCGGCGCGGATCATATAGCGGGCCTGGCGCTCGCCATCTTCCGGCGGCGGAAAATCGGCCTCGGCCCACAGCTCGGCACGGGCGGCCAGCGCCTTCAACCGGTCAAGCACCTGGGCCAGGGCCGCGCGGGTCACGCCCTCGGCCGCCAGGATCTGGCGGGCCTCGGCGACCATCCCTTCGGCCAGGGTCTGGCGACGATCATTCATGGCTTCGTCCTTCTCATTCCGTCAGCGCCATGGCGGCTCTGCACCATTGCACCCTGAAACGGTACCGCTAAACTGTTGCCGAAAATAACGAGTAATCCGGCATATTCGATTAGGAACGCTTATGATTAATTTCGATCTGGCCGCGCTGCGCACCCTGGTCGCCATCGCCGATCAGGAGACCTTCGCCCGTGCCGGCGATGCCGTGCACCGCACCCAGGCCGCGGTCAGCCAGCAGATGCGCCGGCTGGAAGACCAGTTGGGCCTGACCCTGTTCGAACGCAGCGGCCGCACCAAGGAACTCACCCCCAGCGGCCGCAAACTGGTCGATTACGGCCGCCGGATGCTGGCGCTTCAGGAAGAGACCCTGGCGGCGCTGCATGCGGTGAGCAGTTCGGGACCGGTGCGGCTGGGCTCGCCCGCCGACATCGCCGATACGGTGCTGCCGGAAATGCTGCGCCAGTTCGCCCGCGCCAATCCGGCGCTGTCGCTGGTGATCCATGTCGGCCGCAGCCCCGATCTCATGGAACTGCTGAAGAAGGGCGCGGTCGACCTGACCATCTCCACCCGGCTCGACGACAGCCGGCCGCATTTCCTGCTGCGCAGTTCGCCGATCGTGTGGATCGCCGCCAACGACTTCCGGGTCGAGCCGGGCAAGCCCCTGCCGCTGGTGCTGGCCGATGAACCCAGCATCTTCCGCAAGATCGCGCTGGACGCGCTGGAGCGTATCGGCCAGCCCTGGCATGAGCGCTATACGGCACCCGGCCTCGCCGGCATCCGTGCGGCGGTGGCGGCCGGACTTGGCATCACCGCCCGCAGCATTGAGGCGCTGACCCCGGATCTGCGGGTGGTGGGCGATGCCGACGGCCTGCCGCCGCTGGGCAGCATCCGGTATTATCTGTACCAGCGCGACGACGCGGTGCCCGAAGCCGCCAAAAACCTGTACAGATTGATGGCGGCCAGAGGTTAGGCAGAGACCTGCCCGGTCAGGCGCGCCGGCGCCTGAACCGGCCCGCCACCAGCGGCCAGACCACGAAGGCGATGGCAACGACCATCAGCACGCCGGAAATCGGCCGCTGGAAGAAGATCCAGATCTCGCCCCCGGACAGCGACAGGCTCTGATACAGCGAGCGTTCGATCACCGGTTCCAGCACCACGCCCAGGATCAGCGGCGACAGCGGCACGTTCAGCTTGTTCAGCAGATAGCCGGCCACGCCGAAGCCCAGGGCCACCACCACGCCGAAGGTGCTGTTGGCGACCGAATAGGCGCCGGCAATGCACAGCAGCGCGACGGCCGCGCCCAGCATGCCCTGCGGGATCCGCGCCACCATCCCCGGCACCGCGCGTGCCATCAGCAGGCCCAGCGGGAACATCAGGATATTGGCGACCACGAAGGCCACGACGATCAGATAGGCGATGTCGGGGCTGTCGGTGAACAGCGACGGGCCGGGACGCAGGCCCTGGATCAGTAGCGCGCCCAGAAACAGCGCCGAGGTGGAATTGCCGGGAATGCCCAGCGACAGCAGCGGCACCATCGAGCTTGCGACCACCGCGTTGTTGGCCGCTTCCGGTGCGGCGACACCTTCGGGCAGCCCCTGGCCGGCCTCGGCACCGAAGCGACGCGCCACGCGGCCATAGGCCACGTAAATCGCCATCAGCATGCCGGCGCCGGGCAGGATGCCGATGACATTGCCGATCGCCGACGACTGCACCCAGACCGGCAGCAGGCGGCGGATCATCGACATCGGCAGCAGCAGATCGCGGAAGCGGACGCTGGCCACGGCCTGGCGGGCCTCGGCGACACCGGGGCCGCGCCGGCGCAGCCATGCCTCTTCGGCCATCTCAAGCAGGCTCGCCACACCGAACAGACCGATCAGCATCGGCACCAGCGGCAGGCCGTCATAGAGCCAGGGTTCATCATAGGTGAAACGGGCATAGCCGCTCTGCGGGCTGAAGCCGATGGTCGCGATCAGCAGGCCCAGCGCGCAGGCGATGGTGCTGCGCACGGCGTTGCCCGTCGCCATGCCGATCACGGTCGACAGGCCCAGCAGCGCCAGCGCGAAATATTCGGGCGGGCCGAAGCGCAGCGCCTGTTCGGCCAGGAATGGCGCGCACAGCAGCAGCACCAGGGCGCTGGTGATGCCGCCGAAGACCGAGCTGTAGGTGGCAATGCCCAGCGCCTGTCCGGCAAGCCCCTTGCGGGCCATGGCATTGCCGTCGATCGCCGTCACCACCGATGACGCGGTGCCGGGGATCTTGAGCAGAATGGCCGGAAACGAGCCGCCGAAACAGGCCGCGCAATAGATGCCGACCAGCAGCGGAAAGGCATAGTCGCCGGGCATGGCGAAGGTGATCGGCACCAGCACCGCAAGCGTGATGCTGTCGTTCAGGCCCGGCATCGCGCCGACCACCAGGCCGATCAGCACGCCGAACACCAGGAAGCCGAAGACCGCGGGCTCCGCCAGATGCAGCAGGGCCGGAAGGATCTGGTCAATCATGGAACATCCCCGATGGCTGCGTCAGCCGGTGATCGATGGCAGCGGCACGCCCAGAAGCACGCCGAAGATCAGTCGGATCGCCCCCGTGAACAGGGCCGCCGTCACCACCAGCGACAGCGACAGCCGGTCGCCGAGCAGGCGGGCGATCACGATGAACAGCACGAAGGCCGGCAGTTCGAAACCCAGCGGTTCCACCGCCAGGATCACGACGCCGATGCCGGCCGCCACGGCCAGCGGCAGCGCCTGCTGGCGCAGCACGATCACGGCGGTCTTGCGCCCGGCGACCGGCACCAGCATCAGCAGGCCGCTGAGGCCAAGCACGGCCGCGAACAGCCGGGGCGCCAGCGCCGCCGTCTGGTCATAGCCGGCGGTTTCGATGAACACATACCCGGCAAGCGCCAGCATGGCGACGCCCAGGCCGATATCAGGCAGTCTTGCGCCGGATGCGCGGAGCATTGAACCCGTCCCCTGAAGCTGAATACGTCGCGAAAAGACCGGGCGACACAGGCGTTGAAGCAGAAACCGGGCGCCTGAACGGAAGCCGGCCGGTCCCCACCCGCGGATCGCGGGCATGGAACCGGCCGGTTCCAGAGAGCCTGAGCCCCAGTCTATCGGATAATCCCGATTATTCGGGCTTCTTCAGCGTCGGCAGGATCTCTTCCATGACCACCGAGACCTTGTCGACATAGGTCGAGAACGCATCGGGGCCGCGATAGGCGATCGGATAGCCGCCCTTGCTCATGCCCTCGACGAAGCGCGGATCGGCAACGGTCTTCTCAAGCGCCGCCGCCAGCTTGTCGACCACCTCGCGCGGGGTGTCGGCCGGCACCGCCAGGCCGCGGAAGGTCGCCATGTGGTCCAGCGCCGGCAGGCCCACTTCGGCCAGGGTGGCCACGTCCGGCATCGCCGGGTTCCGCTCTTCCGACATCACACCAAGAATTCGGATGCGGCCGTCCTTGGCATTGCTCAGCGCTTCGCCCATCGAGACGAAGGCGGCGTCGACATGACCGCCCATCACCTGCTGGAACTGCATCGCCGCGCTCTCGTTGTGGATGTAGTTGAACTGGCCGCCGGCTTCTTTCGCCAGCACCAGCGCCGCGATGTGATGCGAGGTCGAATGGCCCGGCGTCGCGATGCTGACCGGCGCCTTCTTCGCGGCATCGACCAGGTCGGCGACGTTCTTATAGGGCGACGACGACGGCGCGATCACCACTTCCGGATCGAGGCAGTACATCGCCAGGGTCTGGAACGACTTATAGGTGTCAGAGCCCAACCGAAAATTATGTTGAGTGATTTCAGCGGCTTGTGATTCTCTGTGGTTTGCGAAGACGACGGAGGATCGTAT
>NZ_BMDZ01000031.1 GCF_014636235.1 Tistrella bauzanensis | reverse complement strand
TCTGTGGAAGCCTGTTGAATCACGCCAAACTATCGTGCGCCAGAGATTCCGATCACCGCGTTAACCTGAACTCGTTGCCCTGGCACAGGTGCGCTGGGTCGAGCACATCCCCCAGCTCCGATCGCCGACCGGCCATGGCAAGGGCGGTGGCCAGATAGGCCATGTAGGCGCTGGAGGATGCACCGCAGTCGATCCCCCACTGGCAGGTGCTTATCAACGCGTCCAGGTCACCGCGTGTCAGGCAATCGCTGCCAAACGCGCCAAGCACCAAATTGTCATCAGGGTCTTCACGTAAAGCCTGCTGCGCCGCCGCCTGAGCCTCGTCAAACCGGCACAAGGCGTAGAGGGCGAGGACCTTTTGCCGCGCCGCGCCCTCAACCCCTTGCGCAATCGCGCTGTCGACCACGCGCAGGGCGATATCCGGCCGCTCGCCGGCGATTGCGGCGCGCGCCAACTCGCACGCGAGCGCCGGTGTCAGGCCATCCCCGTCTGCAAGCGGCGACAGCAGATCGAAAATCTCGTCCCAGCGACGATCATCCCTGAGCACAATCACAAGATCGCACAGCAGGTCGGGACGGCCCGGATGCGACGCAACAGCGGCGCGCAACAAGGGCAGGAAGGATTTTGCTGGCGAACGTGGCGTCGGTTGATCCGTGCGCCAAACGATCGGGGATCGGTTGATCTGCATGCTCATGCCACGCTGCTTACCCTGAAGCGGACGGAATGATAAGGCCTGACGTCGAGTATATCAGCATCCACATCACAAAATGGTACAGGGCCCTGTCGCAACAGCAAGTCGACGGGGAACGATGGGTACAGCGCTGCCGGCTCACCACCGATCAGTTTTAACGGAAGAAATCTCTTGACGTCGGGAATCGGTATGCGATTCGAGGGGGCCGCCCTTTCAGGAGCGGATTGAACCTTATGGATGGCGTCAAAGGCATAGCGGCGGGCATATCGGCTGAATTGCAGCGACGGCTGCCCGGTCCGCTGCCACCATCTCTCGAAGATCATTCCACACCGCCGGTTCCCGGATCAGACCACAGACGAGGTCGATGTTGGGATCGGGCATGGCCGGGTCGCCAATCTTGAGGAGATCTCGGACCGCCGAGGTCGCGGGCGCGATCATCACCGCCGACACACCCGGCCCGTGATCGTGGCCAATGGTCTGTCGTCGGATTTGCTGGCCGGAACATTGATCGGGATCGGCGATCCGAAGACCGAAGCACCCCGGGAGGCCTTCTGGCGCAATTTTGCTGATGCGCCGCAGCTTTTTGCGCCGTATTGTGCTGTCAAGGTAACTGGAGCCCTGCTTCTCCCTCAGGGCGGGCCGGCGATCGAGACGCAGGCGGCGATCGAGATGCGGGCCCGGCTTCTGGGCATGGCGGGCGCAGCACTGCCGAACCTCCACGCCGCCGGCGATGCCGCGGTCGGGGTCTCGGGTGCCGATGACCATGGGTCTCTATGACCATGGCTGTCTGTGACCATGGGTGTCTGGCGGGTATTGGTCCGCCGACCGCCACGGTGGCTGGCCGCATCGCGGGTGCGCACCGCCCGCGATGACAGGGCCGGAATGGATGACAGGGTCGGCATCCGGGAAATGCGGATGTCCCCGTCTGGTCCGGATATGATCGCCGGACCGCAGGGGCATCCGCATTTTTGTATGCAGATCAGGCGCTTTTGAGCACGCTGGGCGGGATGGCCGCGATAAAATCCGTCAGATTATCGCCAAGCAGGGTGACGTGGTCGCGCATTGCCGCCTGAGCGCCGGCTGAATCCGCCGCCATGATCGCGTTCAGCACCCGTTCATGCTCGTCCAGGGTGGCACTCATCCGGCCGGGCAGGAAGGTGACATAGCGCCGATAGGGCGACACCCGGTTGCGCAGGGCCAGGGTCTGTTCGGCGATGAACTCGGAATTTGAGGCGTCATAGATCGCCTCGTGGAATTCGCGGTTCACCTCATAGAACACCTCGGGCTCGTCATCCTGAATCACCCGGACCAGACGTTCATGAATGGCCTGAAGATTGCGGCGCTGTGCGGTATTGGCCCTGCGGGCGGCGAAGCTGGCGCACAAGCCCTCAAGCTCGGCCATGATCTGGAACATTTCCAGCAGCATCGAGATCGACACGGTCGAGACCGTCGCCCCCTGGCGGGAGCGCATCTCGATCAGCCCGCCCGCGGCCAACGCATGCAGCGCCTCACGCACCGGCGTGCGCGAGACATTGAACCGCTCGGCCAGTTCAACCTCGTCCAGGCGGTCGCCGGGCCGCAGCTCGCCGCGCACGATCTGCTGCTCAAGGCTGCGGCGCAGGTTCTCAGCGCGGGTTTCGGTCACCACGGGCACCGTCTTGATCTTCATGTCGGCCTGCTCGGTTTGCTATGGTGATGGGTGTCGCGGCAGCACCGCAAGCGCGGGCCGCGTCATTCTGCGGCAGACAATACCGGTTTCCTGGCGCTGCTGCACGCAGAACAGCCCCATCCGCATGCCGATGTCGCTTTTGCCGCAGGCCACTGCCTATCCTGGTATGCCCCACGCGTTCCGGGACACCACTCATTCCGGGACACCGCTCATTCAGGGACAAGATTGCGCGGCCGCGACATCACATCGCGGACCAGCGGCTCGAAATCGCCCAGGGTCAGCGCCCGGTAGTCGCGGTCGAAGGATGCCTGATCATAGCGTTCGCAGAACTCGGCGGTCATGTCGAAGCATGGATGGTCGCGATGGCGGTCGCGGGCATGCCGATCGCGCCCCAGGAATTGCCAATAGTAATAGCCCTGGAACGAGCCGTGATGGCGAACCATCCAGTACAGATCTTCGGTCAGATAGGGCCGCAACATGGCGGCGCCAGCCTCTGGATGATTGGCGGGGGCGATGGCGTCGCCCACGTCATGAAACAGCGCCGCAAAGACATACAGATCACTCCGCCCGTCTTTCAGCGCCCGGGTGGCGGTTTGCAGCGAGTGCTCCAGCCGGTCGATCGGAAAGCCCAGATGCGGCGTCGATAGCGAGGCCAGAAGCCGCAGATACAGATCCGGCGTCGTCTGGCGATACCGGGCCATATGGCGCTCCTGGATGACGTAATCCTCGGCCACGCTCTCGCGGATGCTGCGGTATTGCGCGCGCTCATCGGCGGTGAAAGGCAGCGTCACCCGGTCGCCGGTCGTCATTCCATCAGCCATGATGCATCTCCTGCATGCACATCCTGGCTTTTTGTATCAGATGACCGGGTTCCTGTCGAGAACATGCACGGGCCATCCTGCCTGTTTTGACGCCATAGCCGGAATTTTGCCCATTTAATGGGCCGTAGGCCCGATTTTTGAGCAAAAATTATGCGCTTCACGCCAATCTTGCATACAGAGACTGGCAGTCACGCATCCGCAGCGCTAGGATTACGACAGGAATAAGACGGCCTGTATCCGGCGGAACCGCTGGCCACAGGATCGCACAGCACGGCCGCGCCGTCATCCGGCTGTCACAGTGCCCGGCGCTTGGCACGGGCGTTGCAACGAGCCTGGCCGGTACTGCATGACATCGCATGTGCCGGACCCGTGATTGAACATACGTCGATACACAATCTGCCCGACCCGTCGATGTCATCGCCCATCGGCCCCGAGAACGCCCCCGGACGCTTGAGGAGACCAACTGACATGGCTTTCGCACCCATCTTCGCAGACGGTGCCAGCGGCGCCGGCCGGATCAGGGCCCGGACCCGGTCCGCAGGCCGGGCGATCGCCGCATTCGCGGTGGCGGCCCCCCTGCTGGCGGCCGCCAGCCTGGGCGGCGCCGATGCCGCCGCCGCGGCCGAAAAGGCCTCGCTGCGGCTGAAATGGCTGCCGCAGGCACAGTTCGCCGGCTTCTATGTCGCGAAAGCCAAGGGCTTCTACGAGGCCGAGGGCATCGACCTGACGATCAATCCGGGCGGCCCCAACCTGAATGCCGAGGCGCTGGTCGCCTCGGGCGCCGACACCTTCGGCCTCAGCGGCGGCGTGGAAAGCCATCTGGCGGCGGTCGACAAGGGCATGTCTCTGGTGGCGATCGGCGTCGCCCACCAGAAGACCCCTTATGCTTTCGTCACCTATCCCGACAGCGGCATCAACACGCTGGAAGACTTCAAGGGCCGCAAGGTCTCGACCTGGTATTCCGGATCGCAATACACCCTGAAGGCGATGCTGGCGACGGCCGGCATCACCGAGAACGACCTCACCATCATGCCGCAATCGGTGTCGATGAACCCGTTCATCGACCGGGAAGTCGATGTGGCCACAGCGACACTCTATAACGAGTTGAACACGCTGAAGGCCCGCGGCCTGACCGACCTCAAGATCTTCCAGCCCGATGACTACGGCATCGTCGTGCAGCGCGACACGCTGATCACCACGGCCGAGACCATCAAGGACAAGCCGGAACTGGTGCAGGGTTTCTTCGATGCCACGGTCAAGGGCTGGAAATATGCCCTTCAGCACAAGGACGAGGCGGTCGACATTCTGTTGAAGGTCGACCCGGGCATGGATCGCAAGCATCAGGAAGCGATGATCGACACCATCGAGGACGTGATGATCGCCGGCAAGGGCGCCAGCGACGGCATGTTCTTCATCGATTACGACACGCTTCAGAAGCAGCACGACATCCTGCTCGCCGCCGGCGTGATGAAGAACCCGGTCGATCTGAAGACCGCCTTCGACCCGTCCTTCTGGGAGAAGGCCCCCGTCGACGACAAGAAGCTCTGAGAACGGAAGGGCGCATGATGCCGGTTTCCCCCCGCGATCTCCTGGCCACCCGCCCCGCCCCCGCCACAGCCATGGCTGCGGCGGGGGAGAAGCCGCCGCTTCTGGAACTGGTCAATCTGTGGAAGCGGTTCGGCGATGGCCCGTCACAGGTCACCGCGGTTTCCAATGTCAACCTGAAGATCCGCGACGGCGAATTCGTCACCCTGGTCGGGCCGTCCGGCTGCGGCAAATCCACCCTGTTCAACGTGGTCGGCGGCCTGCTGCCCGGCGATGACGACGGCTCGATCCTGATGCATGGCCGGCCGATGGCTGACGGTGCGCTGCTGGGCAAGGTGTCGTTTATGCCGCAGCGCGACCTGCTGTTCGCATGGCGCAACGTCATCGACAACGCCATTCTGGGGCTTGAGGTCGAAGGCGTGCCGCGCGCCACGGCACGGGCCAGGGCGCTGGAGATGCTGCCCGATTTCGGCCTGAAGGGCTTTGCGAAACACTATCCGCACCAGTTGTCGGGGGGCATGCGCCAGCGCGTCGCCCTGATGCGCACCTTCCTGTTCGAGCGTGACATGATCCTGCTCGACGAGCCGTTCGGCGCGCTCGACGCCCTGACCCGGGCCATGATGCAGCGCTGGCTGCTGGATATCTGGTCGCGCTACAAGCGCACGGTGCTGTTCATCACCCATGACATCGACGAGGCGATCTTCCTGGGCGACCGGGTGGTGGTGATGACCGCCCGCCCCGGCACGATCAAATGCGACGAGGTGATCGACCTGCCCCGCCCGCGCGACCCGGACATCGTCACCTCGCCCGAATTCATCGCCATCAAGCGCCGTCTGCTGGATGCGATCGAGGAAGAGGCCCGCAAGAGCTTCATGCCCGAAAGCGGGGATGCATGATGGCCATTGCCGCCCGTCTGCGCGGACCGCTGATCGGCCTCAGACGCCCGGTCCTGACCATGCTGGCTCTGGCCGTGCTGTGGGAAGGCATCGCCCGCGGTTTCGATGTGCCGGCATCCTTCTTCCCGCCTCTGTCGGTGGTGCTGGCCGATGCCTGGTCGGTGTTTCCCTATCTGATGCGCAGCGTTGGCCGCACCTTTGTCGAAACCACGCTGGGTTTCGTCACCGGCTCGTTGTTCGGCATCTTCTGCGGCGTGGTCTTCGCCTATTCGCGCGGGCTTGAGCGGGCGCTGTTCCCCTTGTTCGTGGTGTCGCAGACCATTCCGGTCATCGCCTTCGGCGCGCTGATCATCATCTGGTTCGGCAACACCATTCTGGCCAAGGTGATCATCGCCTTCTACCTGACCTTCTTTCCGGTCACGGTGAACACCCATCGCGGCCTGCTCGCCTGCGATCCGCAGAAGGTGTCGCTGATGAAGAGCTTCGGCGCCAGCGAATGGATCATCTTCACCCGGCTGCGCTTCCCCTCGGCCCTGCCGGTGATCGCGGTCGCGCTCAGGCTCGGCATCTCGCTCAGCCTGATCGGCGCGATCGTGGGTGAATGGTTCGGCGACACCGTCGGGCTGGGCGTCATGCTGATCCAGGCGATGTACACCGAGGCGGTGCCCCGGCTGTGGGCGTTGATCCTGGCCTGCGGCCTGCTTGGTTCGGCGCTGTATGCGGTGGTGGCGTTCTTCGAAAGGAGGTTCATATGGTGGCGTCAGGACTGAGGTCGCGCCCAGGGCGGGCCTCACGTACAGGATGGGCCTTCCTTGCGCTGCTGCGTGAACGGGTGCTGCCCGTCGTGCTGGGGCTGGCGGCGATCGGGATCGTCTGGGAAGGCGCCATCTGGTTCTTCGACGTGAAGCCCTTCGTGCTGCCGTCGCTGACCGCGATCTTCGCCGCCACCATCGACGACCTGCCCCGCATGCTGGTGGCGCTTCAGGCGACGCTCTATGAGGCAGGGTCCGGCTATGCGCTCGGCACCGCCATCGGCGTCGCCCTGGCCATGCTGATGGTGTTCATGCCGCCCCTGGAACGGGTGCTGATGCCGGTGGTGGTGGCGATCAATTCGGTGCCGGTGGTGGCCTATACCCCGCTGGCCCTGATCTGGCTGGGCATCGGCCCGGCATCCAAGATCGCCATGGTCACGCTGGCGGTGGGTTTCGTGATCCTGATCAACACCATCCACGGTCTGAAGCGCCCGGAACAGGGCGCCATCGACCTGATGCGCAGCTTCGGCGCCGGCCCGGTCACCATCATGCGCAAGCTGCGGCTGCCGGCGGCGATGCCGTCGATGGTCAACGGCCTGAGGGTCGCGGTGGTGCGCGCGATCATCGTCGCCATCGTCGCCGAGATGCTCGGTGCCTATTCCGGCATCGGCTGGGTGATCTTCCAGGCGACACAGCAGGTCGATTTCCTGCTGGTCTGGGCGGCGGTGCTCACCTCGTCGGTGGCCAGCATGCTGCTCTATCTGCTGCTGGTCTGGATCGATCGCAAGCTGGTCTGGTGGCAGTAACCCGCAAGGAACCGATGATCATGACAGCCCCCCTGTCCGACACCGACGCATCCCGGCCCGACATGCCCGACAGCCCGCGGACCGAGGCCGATCTGCGCCGCCAGCTTGCCGCCTGCTATCGGCTGGTCGCCCATTTCGGCATGGACGATCTGATCTACAACCACATCTCGGCGCGGGTGCCGGGGTCCGATCACCAGTTCCTGATCAACCCCTATGGCCGGTTCTTCCGCGAGATCACCGCGTCGTCGCTGCTGCGGATCGACCTTGACGGCACCAAGATCTGCGACACGCCGGGCCAGGTGAACCGCGCCGGATTCGTGATCCATGCAGCCATCCACCGGGCACGCGCCGATGCGATGTGCGTGCTGCATGTCCATTCCGATGCCGCGACCGCGGTGTCGGCGCTGCCGGACGCGCTGTTGCCGCTCAGCCAGTTCGCGATGCATTTCTACAACCGCATCGGCATCCATGCCTATGAGGGCGTGGCGCTGGATCTGGACGAACAGGAGCGGCTTGTCGCCGATATCGGCGATCACCGGGTGCTGCTGCTGCGCAATCACGGCTTCCTGACCGTGGGCCAGACGGTGCCGGAGGCCTTCATGCTGGCCTATTACTTCGAGCGTGCCGCCCGCATCCAGTTGCAGGCCCAGGCGGCCGCCGCCGCATCCGGCCGGCCGGTGGTGCTGCCGCCGCACGAGGTCTGTGAAAAGGCCGCCCGCCAGTTCACCGAATTCGCCGGCGACATCAAGCGGCCGGGCTTCCGGGAATGGCCCGGGTTCATCCGCATGCTCGACGAGCTTGCACCCGGCTATGCCGACTGACCGCCCCTCCCCCCCCTCGCTCTATCCTATCGACAGAAGGACCAGCCCCATGGAGATCAGGGAACTCTCGCCCGTCATTGGCGTCGAGCTTCTGGGTGTCGATGCCTCGGCACCGATTTCCGATGCCGAGGTCGCGCGGCTGCGCGACCTGCTGAACACGCATTCGGTGCTGCTGCTGCGCAACCAGTCGCTGACCGAGGCCCAGCATGTCGCGTTCTCGCGCTATTTCGGCGACCTTCAGATCCACGTGCTGACCCAGTACCTGACGACCGCCCATCCGGAAATCTATGTGCTGTCGAACGTCAAGGAAGCCGGACGCAGCATCGGCAACCACAAGGAGGGCTGGAACTGGCATTCCGACTGGTCCTATCTGGAAATTCCCTGTTTCGGATCGGTGCTCTATGCCCGCGAATGCCCGCCCGAGGGCGCCGACACCCTGTTCGCATCGATGCATGCCGCCTGGGAGGCACTGGATCCGGAATTGCAGGCGCGCATCCGCGACATGACCGCCGTGCATTCCTATAGCGGCTATTACAACAAGGCCTTCGGCGATCGCGAGCCGTTGAGCGCCGCCCAGATCGCGGCCACGCCCGATGTGGTGCATCCGGTGGTGCGCACCCATCCGGAAACCGGCCGGCTGTCGCTTTATGTCGGCGAGGACATCGTCAAGGAGATCCAGGGCCTGCCGGCGGACGAATCAGCGGCGCTGCTGCACGCCCTGAACAGCCATGCGATTTCCGATGCCTTCGTCTATCGGCACACATGGCAGGAAGGCGACCTGCTGATCTGGGACAATCGCTGCACCATGCACAAGGCGACGCCCTATGACGACGTGAAATACCGCCGGATCATGCACCGCGCCACCATCAAGGGCACCGACCGGCCGGTGTGACCGGCACCGCCGGCCGCTCACCAAGATGTGATCCGCGCCGAGCTGCGGTCGCGTTGACATCGGCAGGGCCAGCGGCCAGCCTCAGAGCCATACCCCCGGCGCATCGGGCGCCGGGGCAGATGATCACGAGGCGCCCTCGCATGTCAGATCCGACCGAAACCGCCGTCACGGCCCATCCCGGGATGGCCCATCCCGGGATGGCCCTTCCCGGCATGACCTTTCCCGCCATGGACTGGCCGCAGACCGACGGCGGCCGCCTGAACCCGGCGGCGATGACCGGCTGGCGCATGCTGGTGGTCTATCGCGGCGCCCATTGCCCGCTGTGCAAGACCTATCTGAAGACGCTGGAAGCGCTGAAAGCCGGCTTTGCCGAGGCCGGTATCGCGGTGGCGGCGCTGTCGGCCGACCCGGCCGACCGCGCCGCCGCCGAAGCCTCGGAACAGAGCTGGACCTTCCCGGTCGGCTATGACCTGACCCCTGATCAGATGCGGGGTCTGGGCCTGTATGTCTCGGCGCCGCGCTCGGCCCAGGAAACCGACCGCCCCTTTGCCGAACCGGGCGTGTTCGTCATCAACCCCGATGGCGCGGTGCAGATCGTCGACATCTCGAACGCACCCTTCGCGCGACCGGATCTGGCCGCCCTGCTGCGGGGCATCAGCTTCGTTCAGGCCAAGAGCTATCCGATCCGCGGCACCGCCTGAGGCACGCCCGGCACCGTCCGGAGCACACCCGAGGATCTGCCTGGCCCTTGTGCCCATCGGGGCACGAAGGGTGCAGGCCAAGCCGGGATAGCCGGTGGAATTAGCGGTGGATGCCTTGAATTTAGGCGACTGTTTAAATATTGAGCGACGACAGTTCTCTGTCGTCGTTTTTTTTATGACATTATATCAAAGCCTTGGACACATCCCCCAAACTGGCGCGGAGATTGCTTTGGACCGGCCCGGCCAGATTCGGGCCTGCGCTGCCCGCTGACGAGACCGCGCAATCGACGCTTCTGGATCAAGCCGTTCCTAGAGGACCAGGGGATAGTAATGAAGCACGTAAGAACCCTTCTTGCCGCGGGCTCTGCCTTGGCGTTGTCGGCGCTGCCGGCCTGGGCGCAGGACGCAACCCCAGCCATAGCCGATGCCGCCGCGGCCGCCACGATGGACAAGGGCGATACCGCCTGGATGATGGTGTCCACCATCCTGGTTCTGTTCATGATCCTGCCCGGCCTGGCGCTGTTCTATGGCGGTCTGGTGCGCGCCAAGAACATGCTGTCGGTGCTGATGCAGTGCACCATGATCACCGGCGTGGTGATCATCGTCTGGACGCTCTGGGGCTATTCGATGGCCTTCGGCGATGCGCCAAGCCTGTTCTGGGGCGGGCTCGACAAGGCCTTCCTGGCTGGCGTCACCATGGACAGCATGGCCGCGACCTTCACCGATGGCGTGGTCATCCCCGAATACGTCTTCATCTGCTTCCAGATGACCTTCGCCTGCATCACCCCGGCGCTGATCGTCGGCGCCTTCGCCGAGCGCATGCGCTTCACGGCGGTGGTGGTGTTCGTGGTTCTGTGGGTCACCTTCGTGTACTTCCCCATCGCCCATATGGTGTGGGACAGCGACGGGCTGCTGTTCGCCTGGGGCGCGCTGGATTTCGCCGGCGGCACGGTCGTGCACATCAATGCCGGTATCGCGGGCCTGGTCGGCTGCATCATGGTCGGCAAGCGCGCCGGTCTCGGTCGCGACATGATGGCGCCGCATTCGATGACGCTGACGATGGTCGGCGCCTCGATGCTGTGGGTGGGCTGGTTCGGCTTCAACGCCGGCTCTAATCTTGAAGCCAATGGCGGCGCGGCGCTTGCCATGATCAACACCTTCACGGCCACCGCCGGCGCGCTGGTTGCCTGGGTGGTCATCGAATCCCTGGCACGCGGCAAGGCCTCCATGCTGGGCGGTGCCTCGGGCATCGTCGCCGGTCTGGTGGCAGTCACCCCGGCCGCCGGCCTGATCGGCCCGGTCGGTGCCATCGTGCTCGGCGTCATCGCCAGCACCGTCTGCTATGTCTTCGTCACCGTGATCAAGAACAAGTTCGGCTATGACGACAGCCTGGACGTGTTCGGCATCCATGGCGTCGGCGGCATCATCGGCGCCATCGGCACCGGCGTGTTCACCAGCGCCTCGCTGGGCGGCATCGGCTTTGCCGACGACGTCACCATGGCCGATCAGGTCTGGACCCAGATCCTGGCGGTTCTGGTCACCATCGCGTGGTCGGGCATCGGCAGCATCATCCTCTACAAGATCGTCGACCTGATCATCGGTCTGCGGGTCAGCAAGGAGTCGGAAACCGAGGGCCTCGACCTGTCGAGCCATGGCGAAGCCGCCTATCACGGCTGATACCGGGGGGCGGCCGGACCGGTTCCGGCCTGCCGCCACAACGCAACCAGTGCCCCGCATCATCACAATGCGGGGGCATTTCGCGGTTCAAGGCCGCATCACCACTTTGATGCAGCCATCGGCCTTGTCGCGGAAGGTCTTGTACAGGTCGGGGCCGTCGTCCAGCGAGGCGCGATGGGTGATGACGAAGGACGGGTCGATGTCACCATTCACGATCCGGTCCATCAGCATCGGCAGATAGCGCTGCACCGGCGTCTGGGCCATGCGGAAGGTCAGGCCGCGATTGATCGCCGATCCCATCGGAATCTTGTCGAGCAGCCCGCCATAGACGCCCACGATAGACACGGTGCCAAAATTGCGGCAGCATTGGATGGCCTGCCGCAACACATGCGGCCGGTCGGTGCCCATGAAAGTTGCGACCTTCAACCGGTCGACCACGGCATCCAGACCGCTTGCCACGCTCGCCTCGGTGCCGACCGCGTCGATGCAGGCGTCGGCGCCACGGCCCTTGGTCAGTTCCTGGATCCGTTCATAAACGTCATCCTCGGTGAAATCGATTGTATAGGCACCGGCGGCGCGCGCCAGATCCAGCCGCTCCCGTACCGCATCGATGGCGATCACGCCGCCAGCGCCCAACAGGAAGGCGCTGCGGATCGCCATCTGGCCCACCGGACCGCAACCCCAGACGGCCACGGTGTCGCCGGGCTGAATGTCGCAGAACTCCGCCGCCATGTAACCGGTCGGGAAGATATCGGACAGAAACAGCACCCGTTCATCGTCCAGTCCCTCCGGCACCTTCACCGGCCCGGTGTCGGCATAGGGGACACGCAGATATTCCGCCTGACCGCCGGCATAGCCGCCCAGCAGATGCGAATAGCCAAACAGCCCCGCCGGCGAATGGCCCCACATCTTCTCGGCCGCTGATTTGTTGGGATTGGACCGCTCGCACCCTGAATGGAACCCGCGTTTGCAGAAAAAGCATTCGCCGCAGGCGATGGTGAACGGCACGACCACCCGGTCGCCGACCTTCAGCGCCTTGTTGTCGCGGCCGACCTCGACCACCTCGCCCATCGCTTCATGGCCGACCACATCGCCATGCTCCATCGACGGCATCACCCCGTCGAACAGATGCAGATCCGATCCACAGATCGCACAGGACGTCACCTTGATGATCGCGTCGCGGCCATGCTGAATGGCGGGGTCGGCCACGCTTTCGCAGCGGATATCGCCTTTGCCGTGCCAGGTCAGAGCCTTCATGCTTGCCTCGTGCTGCCGGAAAGATACCTCTCCGCTCAACAAGGCAGACGTCGCGGTGTTCCAGACGGGCATGGACCATACGCGCGGGTTGCGCCGCAGGGATGGTGCGGCGCACCATGCATCCATCGGCATCCGCCCGTCCCCGGCATATGATCGGACCAGCATGGCCAGCGACCCCACCATACACGGCACCACCGACGGCGCATTCCAACACCTGCGCGACATCTTCCGGCACAATCTCACCAGCCGCGGTGAGCTAGGTGCCGCGGTCGCGGTCTATCATCGGGGCCGCAAGGTGGTGGATCTGTGGGGCGGCAGCCGCAATCGCCGCACCGGCGAGCCCTGGCAGCAGGACACGCTGGTGCCGGTGTACTCGACCGGCAAGGGGCTTGCCGCCATTGCCTGTGCCGTGGCGGTGTCACGCGGCCATCTGGCCCTGGACGCGCCGATCGCCGACATCTGGCCGGGCTTTGCCCGCCATGGCAAGGACACCATCACCCTCCGCTGCGTGCTGGACCACAAGGCCGGGCTGGTGCTGTTCGGCCGCACCGTCACCCGCCAGGATCTGGCCGATCCGGGCGGCATGGCCGCCATTCTGGAAGAGATGGTGCCGCTGTGGCGGCCGGGCAGCCGCTGGGGCTATCACATCGGCAGTTTCGGCAGCCTGCTTGCCGAGTTGATCCGGCGCACCGATCCGGCCGGCCGGTCCTTCGGACAGTTCTTCGCCGACGAGGTGGCGCGGCCGCTGGGCATCGACGTCCATTTCGGCCTGCCCGATGACCTGCCGCAGGACCGGCTGGCGCGGATTTCGCGTCCCTCGGCCGCCGGGCTGCGCAGCGGTCTGCTGCATGCACCCTTCGCCCTGCAATGTCAGGTCTATAACCCGGTGTCGCTGCTGCACCGTGCGATCCGCGAGATGCCGGACTTGAACGTCAACGACCGCGACTGGATGCGGCATGATTTCCCCTCGGCCAACTGCGCCGCCACCGCCCGGGGGATCGCCGCGGTCTATGGCAGCCTGGCCACCGGCGGCGAGGCCCTCGGCATCGACCCGGCGCTTCTGGCCCAGATGTCCAGCCCGCCCGCCCGGCCACCCGGCGGCCCCGCCGACCGGCTGTTCGGCATCGACCTGCTGTGGAAGCTGGGCTTCATGCGGCCCGGCGCCAGCTTCCGCTTCAGCCCCACGCCCGGTGCCTTCGGCATGGCCGGGCTTGGCGGATCCTTCGGCTTCTGCGACCCGGAGCACGGCATCGGCTATGCCTATGTTCCCAACCGTCTGGGCGTTCTGCCCTTTGCCGATCACCGCGAACAGGCGCTGCGCAAGGCCGTGTATGACGCGATCGCCACGGCATAGCCGGCGACGGATCTTATATGCGAATAACTCGCATTTGCGATACGCTCGCGTGGGACTCGCGAGCGGGAGGCGCAGATGGAGATCATCGAAGCGGCGGGACTGGAGATCTTTCTGTACCGGACGGCGATCCGACACGGCGACCACTGGACATCGACCGTGGCGCCGGGGCTGTGGCTGGGCACCCTGGCGCAGGGCAGTGTCGCCATCGACCGCCAGCCGGCCGCCTGGGCGCCGGGCATGGCGGCCCGGTTCTGGAGCGCCGATCCGTTTCCCAGCCACCATACCGCCACCGGCGACGGTATGGTCGCGGGTGTGTTTCTGCGCGTGAAGCCCGATGCCGTTACCGATCTTCTAGGGCCGGAGGCCGAGCGGCTGACCGCAGGGCGACCGGATGGCCCGCAGTCTGATGGCGCGCATGTCGTGGACCTGCCCATGGCCCTGATCTGGCGGATGCTGGGCACCTCCGGTCCGGCAACCAGCCGGCGCCTGCATCTGACCGCCATGGCCCTGCATCTGCTGGGGCTGGCGCTCGACACGATCGGCGATGCCGATGTTGTTGCCCCGCCCGCCCGGCTGTCCGCCGGTGATATCGAGCGACTGCATGCCGCGCGCGACATCCTGCTCGGCGATCTTGCCACGCCGCCCGACGTGCCCATGCTGGCGCGGATGGTCGGGCTCAACACCCGCAAGCTCGGCCAGGGCTTTCGCCTGCTGTTCGGCAGCCCGGTCTATGCCTTCGTCAAGAACCGCCGGCTGGAGGAAGCCCGCCGGCTGATCGAGGATGAGGGCCTGGGCGTGGCGCAGGCCGCCTGGCGGGTCGGCTATAGCCCCGCCCATCTGTCCACCGCCTTCCGCCGCCATCATGGCGTCGCCCCGACCATGCTGCGCCGGACGCCATAGCCGCGGCCCGTCCCGAATGCGCATGCGTCAGTCCGGATCGCGAAAGCCGGCGCCATTGCCGTCGGGCCCCTTGAGAGCGTTGAATGCGAATCATTCGCAAGTGACCTCGCGGGATGCCCGACATGACCTCGACTGCCCTCTCCATCCTGCGCCGCGGCCTGCTGGCCGGTGCGGCCTGCATCGCCGCTCTGCCCGCCTCGCCCGGCCTCAGTCTGGCCGATGATGGCCGGGCCGCCGAAGCCGCCCCGGCCGAAGGCGGGATATCGACATTGGAACCGTTGACCGTCACCGCGCGGCGGCGCACAGAAACCACCCAGGATGCCCCAGTCGCGGTGACCGTCATCGGGGCCGATCGGCTGGGCGAGGCCGCGATCCGCGATCTCGACGACGCGGCGAAACTGGTGCCGAACACCAGCTTCAGCCTTCAGGGTGGTCCCTTGACCATCCGCGGCATCGGCTCGCTGGGCATGGATGGCGGCGTCGACCGCCAGCCGGGCGTGGGGCTGTTCGTCGATGACGTCTATATCGCCCGCCCCAACGGCTATCCCACCGCGTTTCAGGATCTGGACCGGGTGGAGGTGGTGCGCGGCGCGCAATCGACCGTCTATGGCAAGAACACCATCGGCGGTGCGGTCAATCTGGTCTCGCCGGTGCCGGGTGCCGATCCGGGCGTGTCGGCCACGGCCGGCCTCGGCAGCGATCGGCGGCTGGATCTGCGCGCCACCCTCGATACCCCGCTGATGGAGCGGTCCGCCGGCGACCTTGCGGTCAGGGCAACGGTCTCGCTCACCCGCGATGACGGCTTCATCCGCGACGACGCCAGCGGCACCCGCCCTGGCCGCACCGATCGCCAGGCGGCGCGGGTCGCCCTTGGCGGCATGCTAGGCGATGCGACCGACATCGTGATCCGGGCCGACGTCACCCGTGACCGCGATGATGGCGGGCTCGCCTATGCGCCCCTGCCGCTGGCCTTCGACCATCGCTCCACCCACGATACCGAAGGCCGGCGCAGCCTGGACAGCGCCGGTGTGTCGGCAACGCTGACCCATGATGCCGGCGGTATGGTTCTGCGGTCGATCACCGCGATCCGCGGCCATGACATGGATCATGTGCTCGACGGTGATTTCACCGGCCTGCCCTATTACGTCCAGGCCCAGACTGAGGACCAGCGCCAGATCTCGCAGGAACTGCGCCTGTCGAGCCCCGAGGATGGCCGCCGCCTGGGCTGGACGACCGGTCTGTTTTATATGCGCGAGGATTTCAACGGCGCGCAATTCTATGACCTGACCACAGTGTCGCGTGCCGATTGGAGCCGCAGCGCCTTCGACCAGACCACCGATACCGTCTCGGGCTTCGGCGAGGCGCGGCTGCGGGTGCTGCCATCGGTGGATGTCACCGCCGGGCTGCGCTACACCCGCGAATGGAAGCGCACCCGTTCCAAAATCACCAGCCCGTCGGGCAACTGGATGATGGGCGGGCCGCTGGATGTGTCGGGCAAGGCCGATTTCGACGACATCTCGCCCGAGATGACCATCCGCTGGCGCCCTGGGCCAGAGGGCATCACCACCTTCGCGCGCGTCGCCCGCGGCTTCAAATCCGGCGGCATCAGCCCCTATCCCGAACTGGATGGCGAGGTGAACCGCTATGATCCGGAAACCGTGCTGACCTGGGAACTGGGCGCCAGGACGCTGTGGCTGGACGACCGGCTGGCGGTGGACGTGACGCTGGTTTACAACGACTGGAAGGATCAGCAGGTGTTGATCTATACCAGCCCGCTGACCCGGGTGTTGCGCAATGCCGCCCGTTCCACCTCGCAAGGTGCCGAAGTCGAGGCCCGGGCGCAACTGACCGACGCCGTGCAGCTTCGTCTGGCCTATGGCTATCTGGATGCGCAGTTCGACGATTTCGTCGACACGGTCCAGGGCACCGATTATTCCGGCCATGACCTGCCCTATGCGCCCGAACACACGCTGGCGCTGGGCGCGGACCTGCGGCAACCGGCCGGCAATGGCGTCGATCTGATCGCCGGCATCGACTATGCATGGCGCTCGTCGATGAGCTTCACGCCATCGGGCAGCTATCGCCAGGGCGATACCCATCTGGTCGACGGCCGAATCGGCTTCGACACCGGCCCGTGGGCGGCGACCCTGTGGGCGCGCAACCTGCTGGACGAGGACTATCTGACCCATTACTACCAGATGGGCGGCACCGATATCGGCGTTGCCAGTCGCGGCCGTTCGCTCGGCCTGCAACTGACCGCGCGGTGGTGAACGCCACGCGGTCGCAGACAATCAGAGCAACCGATGCCGGCACCGAACCCGGCCTGATCCTGATCGGCGCGCTTTATCTGGCGCAGGGCCTGCCGATCGGCTTCGCCTTCGAAGCCCTGCCCGTGCTGCTGCGTCAGGCCGGCATTCCGCTTGCGGTGATCGCCTGGGTACCACTGGCCGGCCTGCCCTGGGTGCTCAAACCGCTCTGGGCGCCGCTGGTCGACAATCACGGCGGCGCACGGATCGGCCGTCGCCGCGCCTGGATCATCCCGATGCAGCTTGTCCTGGCCGCGTCCATGGCCGGGCTTGCCGTCATCGATGCGACGGCCGGCATGGCGCTGTGGATCGTGGCCCTGACCCTGATCGCCTCCACAGCCGCCGCCACCCAGGACATCGCCACCGACGGCCTTGCCGCCGTGCTGCTGCTGGCTGGGCTGACGCCGGTGCTGAGCTGGGCCGAGCCGCCCGCCTCCGCGCGGCCAGCGTCGGCGCCCGCGCGGGTCGGCGGCTATTTCCGCCGCCCCGGCGGCTGGGCATTGCTGGCGGCGGCACTGTTCTTCGGCCTGCCCTATTCCGGCGTGCTCGCTCTGTCGAAGCTGTGGCTGTCGGATGCCGGCATGGCGCTGGGCCGGATCGGGCTGGTCGGCATCGCCGGCAGTCTGGCGATGATGGCGCTGGGATGCCCGCTGGCCGCGCAGGCCATCCGCCGCTTCGGGACCGGCCGCACCCTGGCCGGCGGCCTCGCCATCGCCATCGTCGGTCTGCTGCTGTGGACACTGGCGGTGACCGGAATCACGGCGGCCACGCTCGCGGGCGTGCTGCCGGCCGCCCTGGTTCTGGGATTGGGCGGCGGTGTCGCCTCGGTCGCGGCCTCCACCGTCATCATGCGCTTCGCGGCCGGTGGCGACCAGACCGGCACCGACGTCACCGTCGCCCAGGCCGTGCATGTGTTCAGCGAAACCATGACCGGCAGTGTCGCGATCACGCTGGCGGCGGCCGCGGGCTATGCCGGCGCGCTGTCGGCCATCACCCTGGCCAGTCTTGCCGGCATCGCGGTCATCGCCCTGATGCTGCGCCGCATGCCCGGCTGACATCACCGTCCGACATCACCTGCCCCCATCGTTTCGACAAAGGCCCTGACCCATGAGCGCGACCTTCATGGACCGACTGGTCGACCGCATCGCCCGCCGTCCCGGCGGGATGATCGGCCGACTGCTCTATCGCCATCCCGCCGGTCACAAGACCAGCTTCGACATGACCCTGGATGCCCTCGGTCCCACGCCCGATGATCACCTGCTGGATCTGGGCTGCGGGGGCGGCGTCTTCCTTGAGCGGGTGCTGAAAACCGGTGCCAGTGCCGCCGGGCTCGATCATTCGCCCGACATGGTCGATGAAAGCCGCCGCCGCAATGCCGCCGCCTGCGCGGCCGGGCGGCTGACGCTGTGCCAGGGCGATGTCGGACGGCTGCCCTTTCCGGATGGCGCCTTCACGCGGGTGACGGCACTCAACGCCTTCTTCTTCTTTCCCGATCCACAGGCGGCCGTCGCCGAGATGGCGCGGGTGCTGGCACCGGGCGGCCGGCTTGCCATCGTCACCACGCCGCCCGAGCAGGCCGCCGCCCTGAAGCGGTATTTCGGCCCGGTTGCATCCCGCATGCGTCTGGATGCGCCAGAGGTGCTGGGCGACTGGCTGCGGGCGGTTGGGCTGGTGCCCGGCACCGTGCGGCCGGTCAGGGCGGTGGGCTATCTGATCACCGCCCGCAAGCCGGTCATGCCAGCCACGACCGGTGCTGTGATCGAGATGCCCGGCTTCCATGGCCTCATCACCGGCCGGATCGGCGATCTGCTGGTGGTCGAGGCCGACGTCACCGGCGCCATTCCGGCCCACACCGCCCAGGGTGCCGAACTGGTGGTGGTGCTCTCAGGCGAACTGCATGCGCGGGTCGATGGCACCGAACGCGTGCTGCGACAGGGTGAGCATGCGCTGATCCCCGCCGGCGCCAGCCATGGGGCGACGGTTGCCGGCCCGACCCGGCTGTTGCTGATCGGCCCGCCCGAGTGATCCGGCATTCGCCGGGCGCGCGATCAACCATGTCGGTCGAAGGCTGCGCGTATTAAGCTGTGGGGGTTGGTATCAGGCCCGGTTCGGGCCACTCTTCACTCTCAGCGGATGATCAGACCACCCATGCCGAACCTGCTCTCACCCCTGCCGTCGCGTGCCGTGGACGAAGTTTTCACTGAGCTTCTCAATCGCCCGGGCGTGCGGGTGGAACGCATTGTCTCATGGGGACAATCGACCCCGGAGGGTGAGTGGTATGACCAGAGTTGGGATGAGTGGGTGGTGTTGCTGACAGGCTCCGCCGGGCTGCTGATCGAAGGCCAGGGCGAGACCGTGCTGGGCCCCGGCGACCACATCCTGTTGCCGGCCCGGCTGCGTCACCGGGTCATCTGGACCGATGACCGCGAGCCGACGGTGTGGCTGGCGGTGCATTTCGGCCGTGACGTCTGACAGGACACCGCTGGCATTCACCGCCCACCCGCGTTTCAATAGGGCTGGCCATCCATCCATCCGCGCGTCCCGGAGACCAGCCATGCCCCCCGCCCCGCCCGCACCGCCGAACATCCTGCTTGCCACCGACATCACCGGCCGGACCGACCGGGCGCTGGACCGGGCGGTGGCTCTGGCGCGCCAGACCCGCGCCCGCCTGACCATTCTGCATGTCGCGGAAGCCGATAGCGGCGCCGAGGGTTCGGCCGAAGAGCAGATGCGGGCGGCGGCGGCCCGGCTGGCGGCGGACCTCCCGGCCGGGCTGCTCGATGGCGCGGCCGCCCAGGACTTCAGCATCACCACACGGATCGAGGAAGGCGTGCCGGCCGATGTGATCGCCGATCTGGCCGATCGTGAGGGGATCGACGTGATCGTCACGGGGCTCGCCCGCGCCGAGCCGCACGGCCTGCTGCTACTGGGCGACACGGTCGACCGGCTTCTGCGGCGGGCGCCGGCACCGGTTCTGGTGGTGCGGCGGCGGGTGACCGGCCCCTATCAGCACCTGATGATCGCGACCGATTTCTCGAAGCCCGCCCGCCATGCGGTGGAGGCGGCGCTGGCGCTGTTCGCCACAGCCCGCATAACGGTCGTCCATGCTCATGACCCCGCCGAGGCCGACGAGGCCGGCCCGGCCCTGGACCGGTTCATCGACGGGCTGGCGATCGCGGTACCCTTGCGTGACCGCATCGCCCGCATTGCCGCGCCCGGCACGCCGGCCACGGTGTTGCAGGATCAGGCCACCGCGCTCGATGCCGATCTGGTCGCCATCGGCACGCGCGGCCATGGCATTCTGGCCGAGGCGGTGATGGGCAGCGCCGCCCGTCAGGTTCTGGCCGCGATCGATTGCGACGCGCTGGTGGTGCCGGCGCGGGGGCGCTGACCGGCATTCAGGCGGGCCAACGGCCAGGCGGGCCGGCGTTCAGATCGTGGGCCCGTCGATCTTCTCGGCATGGTGGCAGGCGACGTAATGGCCGGGCGACATCGCCCGTTCCAGCGGGGTTTCGGTGCGGCAACGGTCATCGGCAAACGGGCAGCGGCCGGCGAACCGGCAGCCCGGCGGCGGATCGATCGGGCTTGGCGGTTCGCCCACCACCAGAAAGCGCCGCTTCAACGCGTCGCGCAGCGGACCGGCCGGGGCCGCGGCCGACATCAGCGACCAAGTATAGGGATGCCGCGGCCGGGTGAACAGCGATGTGGTCGGCGCGCGTTCGACGATCCGCCCCAGATACATCACCGCGACCTCGGAACAGATGTGCTGCACCACGCCCAGATCATGCGAGATGAACACATAGGTCAGGCCCAGTTCGTGCTGAAGCCGGCGCAGCAGGTTGAGGATCTGCGCCTGGATCGCCACGTCCAGCGCCGACACCGCCTCGTCGCACACCACCAGCGATGGCGATGAGGCCAGCGCCCGCGCGATGCAGATCCGCTGGCGCTGCCCGCCTGAGAACTGATGCGGAAACAGCCCGCCGGCCGATTGCGGCAAACCCACCGCATCGATCAGCGATACCACCCGATCGGCCCGTTCACGCGTCGTGCCGATGCCCAGACGGTCCAGCGGCTCGCGGATCGCCTCGGCCGCCCGCCGGCGCGGGTTCAGCGACGAGAACGGATCCTGGAAGATCATCTGCACGTCGCGGCGCGCGGCGCGCAAGCCCGCGCCCGACAGCTCCGACAAGGGCTGGTCGCCCAGCCGGATATGGCCGGCGCTCACCGGCGCCAGCCGCATCACCGCGAGAGCCGTGGTCGACTTGCCCGATCCGCTTTCGCCGACGATCCCGAAGGTGCCGCCCCGGGGCACGGTGAAGCTGACACCGTCGACGGCGTGCACCACCCGATGCGGCCCGAAGGCGCCCTTGCGGCCGGCGGGAAAATGCACCTTCAGATCATCGACCTGAAGCAGAGGCGCGGTCCTTGACGCGGTTGTGTCGTTCGCTGCGGTCATCATGGTCATGCGCCGATCTCCTCGCGCCGCCAGCACGAGACCGCATGGCGGCTGCCGGCCGACACCGCCTCAAGCGGTGGCTGGGGTCGTGTGGTGCATGCCAACTCGGCATGGCGGCAGCGCGGCGCGAAGCAGCAGGCGGCGGCCCGCTGGCCGAGCGGCGGCACCAGCCCCGGAATGTCGTCGAGTATCTCAGGTGCGGCCGCGGCCGCCGCCCCCAGTTTCAGATGCGGCACACAGGCGATCAGCCCGCGTGTATAGGGGTGGCCGGGGCGTTCGAGCATGGTTGCCACCGGCCCGCGCTCGATACAGCGGCCGGCATAGAGCACCGCCACCTCGTCGGCCATGTCGGCCACCGCCGCCAGGTCATGGGTGATCATGACGATGGCGGTGTCGTTCTCGGCCTGAAGCCGCTTCAACAGGTCGAAGACCTGGGCCTGAACCGTCACGTCGAGCGCCGTGGTCGGCTCGTCGGCGATCAGCAGCTTCGGCCGACAGGCCAGGGCCATGGCGATCATCACCCGCTGGCGCATGCCGCCCGACATCTGGTGCGGATAATTGTCGACCCGGCTGTCCGCCGCCGGGATCTGCACCGCGCGCAGCATCTCGATCGCCCGCGCCCGCGCCTCGGTGCGCCCCAGCCCCTGATGCAGGCTCAACGCCTCGCCGATCTGGTCGCCGACGGTATAGACCGGGTTCAATGCGGTCATCGGTTCCTGAAAGATCATCGACATCGCGTTGCCGCGCAGCCGCCGCAGCCGCCGGCCTGGCGCATGGGTGATGTCCTCGCCCGCCAGCCGGATATGGCCGCCGGCGATCCGGAAGCCTTCGGGCAGCAGGCCCATGATCGCGAGCGCGGTCATGCTCTTGCCGCAGCCGCTTTCACCAACCAGCGCCACCGTGCGCCCCGCCGCCACCGACACGCCGAGGTTTTCCAGCACCGGCACCGATGGCCGGCCGCGGCCCTGATCCAGCGTCACGGTCAAGCCGTCGATCTCCAGCACCGGCGCGCCCGCGCCCATGCCCGCACTCATCTGATCAGGCACAGCCATCGCAGCCGTCATGTCAGCGCCTCCGCCTGAGACGCGGGTTGATCGCGTCGTTGATACCGTCGCCGATCAGGCTGACCGCCAGCACCGCCACAAAGATCGCGGCCCCCGGCGCGGTCACCGACCACCAGGCATCCAGCAGGTAGTTGCGGCTCTGGCCGATCATCAGCCCCCAACTCATGACATTGGGATCGCCGAGCCCCAGAAAGCTCAACCCGCCTTCGAACAGGATCGCCACGCCGATCGCCAGCGTCGCCGACACGATGATCGGCGGCAGCGCGTTGGGCAGGATGCAGCGCAGGATCAGATACAGGCTGTCGGCACCGCCGGTGGTCGCGGCCTTCACATATTCCAGGCCCCGGATGCGCATGAACTCGGCCCGGGTCAGCCGCGCGGTCTGGGTCCAGCTCACCCCGCCGATCGCCATGGTGATGATGTCCAGCCGGGCCCCGAACAATGCCACCAGCACCATGGCGAACAACAGCGCCGGCAGCACCTGGAACACCTCGGTCAACTTCATCAGCACCGCATCGACGATGCCGCCGAAGAAGCCGGCGACCGCGCCCACCGTCACGCCGATGACGACCGATATCAGCGCGGCAACAGCACCGACTGCCAGGGTGGCGCGGCCGCCATAGAGCAGCCCGGCCAGAACGTCGCGGCCCAGATAATCGGTGCCCAGCGGCGCATCGGCATCGGGCGGCCAGAACGGGATGCCGGCGATCTCGAACGGATCGACCTGATAGATCATCGGCCCGAAGATCGTGCCGGCGATCAGCGTCGCCAATAGCAGCATGCCCATCAGCCCCGATGGATGGGTCACCATCCGCTTCAGCATCTCGCGGGTGGGCGAGACCGCGGCCGGCGCTTCCGGTGTGACGGTTGTGGTGTGATCGGTCATGGTCATCAGCCACCGGTCCGGATGCGGGGATCGATCAGACGATAGACGAGGTCGGTCAGGATATTGACCGCCATCACCAGCACCGCCGAGAAGAACAGCACACCCAGCAGCGTCGGATAGTCGCGCCGCAGGATCGACTCATAGACCAGCCGCCCCATGCCCGGCCAGGCATAGACCGTCTCCACCAGCACGGCGCCGGCGAAGAGCTGGCCGAATTGCAGGCCAACGACGGTGACCACCGGGATCAGCGCGTTGCGCAGCGCGTGCTTGAACACCACCCGCCCCTCGCCCAGCCCCTTGGCCCGGGCGGTGCGGACGTAATCGGCATCCAGCGCGTCGATCATGGCGGTGCGCGACAGCCGGCTGTATTGGGCGACATAAACGATGGCCAGCGTCGCCGCCGGCAGGATCAGGTGATGGGCCACATCCAGCACATAGCCGAAGGGGCCGTAGCTGGCCGCCACCCGCGACATGCCCGAGGTGGGGAAGATCGGCCACAGCGACGCGAACAGCAGCAGCAGCATCAGGCCGGTCCAGAACACCGGCGCCGAATAGCCGGCCAGCGAAATCGCGGTCACGATGTGGCTGAAGATATGGCGCGGCCGCCGGGCGCTGATCACGCCCATCACCACGCCCACGATCACCGACAGGCCCAGCGCCGCGCTCACCAGCAGCAGCGTTGCCGGCAGCCTTTGCAGGATCAGCGATAGAACCGGTTCGTTGAAATAGAACGAATAGCCGAAATCACCCTGGATGATCCGCCCGAAATAAGCCCCGAGCTGCACGGTGAATGGCTGATCCAGGCCATAGCGGGCGCGGATCTCGGCCAGGATCTCGGCCGTGGCGCCGCCCATTTCGCCGGCGATCACTTCAGCCGGGTCACCCGGTGCCGCATGGATCAGGGTGAAGTTCAACGTCACCACGATCGCGAGCAGCAGGCAGGCATTCAGGATCCGGCGCAGCAGGCCGAACGCGATGGTCATGGGATATCCCGTCTTCCTGAAGGTCCGGGCGGGCGGGGGCACGCCGGCATCGCGACGCCCCCGCCGACGCGATCACTTGTCCCAGTACATCTCGTCCATCGGCGACGACGGACCCCAGATGGTCGTGGGGGTGTTGCGCAGCCGCTTGTCGAACGCCGAGTGATAGGGGATGGCGTTGACATAGAGGATCGGCACCTCATCGACCACGATCTTCTGGAATTCGGCGTAGAGCGCCTTGCGCTTCTCCACATCCATCTCGCTCGCCGCCTGCGCCAGAATCTCGTCGACCCGCGCATTCTTGTACTGCTGGGTGTTCGACCAGATGATGCCCTTGCGGATATTGCTCGACAGATAGGTGCGGTCGACACCGATCACCGGATCGGCCCAGTTGAACACCTGATCCATGGTCAGGTCGAAATCATGGCTGCCGACGCGCTGCGCCCAGGTCGGGAAGTCCGGGGCCGCGCGCACCACCACCGTGATGCCGACCTTGGCAAGCTGCGGGCGGATATATTCGGCCAGGTTGCGCTGCTGGTCATTGCTGTTCGGGATGTAATCGATGGTCAGGGTGAAGCGGCTGCCATCATCCTTCTTGGGGAAGCCGGCCTCGTCGAGCAGGGCTTCGGCCGCGGCCGGATCGTAGGGGTATCTTTCGACGTCATCGGTATAGAACGGCGTGCCCGGCATGATCGGGGTCAGCGCCGGCGTCGCGGTGCCGCCCATCAGCTTGTCCAGGATGAAGCCCCGGTCGACGGCATGGGCGATGGCCTTGCGAACCTTCACATTGTCCAGCGGCGGCTTGCCGGTGTTGAAGGCCAGCCAGTTGATCGGGCCGATGGCATCGTAGCCCTTCGCCGTGGCCTCGACATTGTCCATCTTCTTCATGCGCATGATCTCGCGCACGCCCGACACATAGCTCAGCATGCCGGTCTCGCCACGTTCCAGCATGATCAGACGGTTGTTCTCGTCCGGCACGATCCGGGTCACGATCCGGTCCAGATAGGGCCGGCCGGGCATGAAATACTTGTCGAACTTCTCAAGGACGAAATACTCGCCCTGCTTGTATTCGGTCAGCTTGAACGGGCCCGATCCGACCGGCGCCAGATTGGCCGGATGGCTTTTCACGTCCTGACCGTCGCCATAGATATGCTTGGGCAGGATCGGCATCAGCGGCGGCGACATCGCCAGCAGCAGCGCCGGATGCGGCTTTGACAGCCGGATCACCACGGTGTGCGCATCGGGCGTTTCAACCGTGTCCACCGGCGCCAGCATGGTCTGGAACGGGTGGTTCGCCTTGATCACCCCGATCGAGAAGGCGACATCCTCCGATGTCACCGGCTTGCCATCGTGGAACACGGCGTTTTCGACCAGATGCAGGGTCACCGACAACCCGTCGGGCGCCACCTCCCACGACCTGGCCAGATAGGGCTGCGGGTTCCACTGGTCGTCGAACCGCAGGGGGCTTGCAAAGATCTGTGTCGATGCCACGGCCGTGGCGATGCCAGACTGCACCGCGCCGTTGAAGTGCCGCGGCACCTGGCTGGATGCAATCACCAGCTCGCCGCCGGGTTTGGGTTCGGCCACCGCCGTTCCCGCTGTCAGCCATGCCGTCATCGCCGCGATCGCGGCCGTCTTCAAGATACGCATCTTGTCCCCTCATGCCTCCCGTGGTGGCAGGCCCGCCAGCGGCATGGCCGGCATCAATAGATCACGATCTCGCGGATGATCGTGGTCAGGCCGGTCGCCAGCAGGATGATCAGCGCCGCCGGGCGATAGAACCGTGTGGCCCCCAAGCCGAACAACGCCGCCCCGATCGCGCTGCCGCCGATCACCAACGGCAGCGAGATTGCCGTCAGTACCAGCTCCGTCCGCCCGATCAGCCCTGCTCCCCAGGCACTGATCGTTCCGGCGACAGCGGTGAAAAAGAAGAACACCATCAGCGTGGCCCGGATGACCCGCGGATCGCGTTCGGCCGCCAGCATATAGGCCACCGCCGGCGGCCCCGGCATGGCGGCAAGCCCTGTAAACAGCCCGGCCAGCGCTCCCACGCCGATCCGGACCGATCGCAACCGCACCAGATCTCCCAGATCCGGCGGCCGCCACGACGCGGCCACCCCCAGCAACACCACCCCGCCGATCGCGATCCGCGTGGTGGCGGGCGGCAGCCAGATCAGCAGCCACATGCCCAGCGGCGTGGCCAGGGCCACACCCACGGTCAGCCACAGGACGACGCCGCGGTCGACGGCGCGGCGTTCCCGTACCGCGTCGCCGGTGCCGATGATCAGTTGCACCACCATCACCACCGGCACCACCACTTCGGGCGGCAGAACCAGGCTGGTCAGTGGCACTGCCGCCAGGGCAAAGCCAAATCCGGTGAAACCGCGCAGCACCGCCGCGCCGAACACGGCCACGCCCGCCCAGAACAGATCCTGTGCGGTCAGCCCCGGCGCCAGAAACCCCGGATCCAGCCAGTCAGCCAGCATCTGCGCCACCTGCAGCCAATGCCCTGCAAGGGGGCCACCTGTCACAGCTCCGGTGGACATGCATATGCCGGTCCTGCCTTTCGGTTCCGGTTGCCGACCTCTTCATCCTGCGGTGCGGCGCCGCACCGCCACAGGGCCACATCGGGTCGATCGACTGGGCCAAGATGGCCGGTGCCCTGCCGGCCGTCGCCCGTAAGATGCAGGATATCCACATCGCCATCACATCGTCCCGCCGCCTGGGTAGAATGCCCTTGTATCGTACATCGCCTCACCGTGTAATAGTGTTATGTCATCGATTGACCGACCCTGGCCCGGTCGATGCGGCTGTGGTGGCTCTGTGCCCGCCCGCGCACCCGCCGCACCATCTGGCATCCGTTCCACAAGCCCGTCCAATCCAGAGCATCTGGCCAGAGCATCTGGCCAGGGCGATCAGGCCACAGCGATCAGGGAGCATCAGAACCATGCCGGTCAGCGTTTTCCAGGCCAAGCGGATCATCACGCTGAACGGCTATCGGCCGTTCGCCACCCATGTGGCCGTGCGTGACGGCCGCATCCTGGGCATGGGCGACGAGACCATGCTGACCGCATTCGGCCGAGCCAGCCTCGACGACCGCTTCGCCGGCAAGGTGCTGATGCCGGGCTTCGTCGAGGGCCACGCCCACGTGTTTGAAGGCATGGTCTGGGACGACCGCTATGTCGGCTTCTTCGATCGCCGCGGCCCCGATGGGCGGGTCTGGCCGGGCCTGACCAGCATCGATGCGGTGGTCGAGGTGCTGGCGGCGGAGGCGGCGGCACTGACCGATCCGACACGGGCATTATCGGCCTGGGGCTTCGATCCGATCTATTTCGATGGCCGGCGGATGACCCGCTGCGACCTCGACCGGGTGTCGACCACCCGGCCGGTGCTGGTGCTGCATGCCTCGGCCCATATCCTCAACGTCAACAGCGCCGCACTCGATCTGGTGGGTCTGCGCGATGACACCGATCTCGACGGGCTGGCGCGCGACGAAGCCGGCCGGCTGACCGGCGAATTGCTGGGCCCGGAGGCGATGGGCTGGGTGCGCAGCAAGATCGACAGGGTGCCGGTGCTGCGTGCGGCCGACGAACGGGTTCTGCGCCGCTTCGCCGATATCGCCCGCGCCAGCGGCGTTACCACCTGCACCGATCTTCTGAACCAGCTCGGGGCCGAGGCGGTCGAGGTGCTGACGACGGTCACCGGCGCCGATGATTTCCCGATCAGGCTGGCGCCGGCGCTGGCGCAACGCATGCACAGCCTGGACGACGGCGTCGCGCGCTGGAAGGTTCTGGCCGGCGCCAGCACCGACCGGCTGAAATTCGGGCTGGTCAAGCTGGTGGTCGACGGCTCGATCCAGGGTTTCACCGCCCGGCTGCGCTGGCCCGGCTATCACAACGGCGCGCCCAATGGCATGTGGTACATGGCGCCGGCCGATGTGATGCAGGTGGTGGACGCCTATCACGCCGCCGGCGCGCATCTGCAGATCCACACCAATGGCGATCAGGCGAGCGAGCTTGCCATCGACGCGATCGAGGCGGCGCTGATCCGCACGCCGCGCGCCGATCATCGCCACACCCTGCAGCATGCCCAGATGCTGGATGAAGCGCTGCTGCGGCGGATGAAGACGCTGGGCATCTGCTGCAACATCTTCGCCAACCACATCTATTACTGGGGCGACGCCCATGCCGCCCAGACCGTGGGGCCGGTGCGGGCCGAGCGGCTGGACCCCTGCGGCACGGCGCTCAGGCTGGGTGTGCCGTTCTCGATGCATTCCGATGCGCCGATCACGCCGGTGGCGCCGCTGTTCACCGCCTGGTGCGCGGTCAACCGGCTCACCGCCTCCGGCGCCCTGCTCGGCGCCGAGGAACGCATTCCGGTTGAAGCCGCCCTGCGCGCCGTCACGCTGGGGGTTGCCTATACCATGAAGCTCGATCACCTGGTCGGCAGCATCGATGTCGGCAAATACGCCGATTTCGCGGTGCTCGACGATGATCCGCTGGCGGTGGACCCGATGGCGCTGAAGGATGTGGGCGTGCATGCCACCGTCGTCGGCGGCCGCGTCTTTCCGGCACCGGGCTCATGACCGCGCGGCCGCCGATACCGGTCACGGTTCTGGGCGGATTCCTGGGCGCCGGCAAGACCACGCTGCTGAACGCGCTGTTGGCCCGCGGTGACCGGCGCTATGGCATCATGGTCAATGATTTCGGGGCGATCAACATCGACGCGACGCTGATCCGGCGCCGCGACACCCGGATGATCACCCTGACCAATGGCTGCATGTGCTGTGGCCCGGCCGCTGATCAGAACGCCGCCCTGCTGGCCCTTGCCGAGGGCGGCGACGACGGTATTCCTCCGGACCAGATCGTGATCGAAACCAGCGGCGTCGCCGATCCGCGGCGCGTGGCGCAGCTTGCGGCGCTGGAGCCAGGGCTTCTGATCGATGCCGTGGTGGTTCTGGCCGATGCCTCGACCGCCGAAGGACTGCTGGGCGACCGGCTGGTGGGCGACACGCTGATCCGGCAGTTTGCGCGCGCCGATCTGATCCTGCTGACCAAGACCGATCTGGTGAACCCGGCCGGGCTTGCCCGGGCCCAGGCCGCCATCGCCCGGGCGGCACCGGGCGTGGCGATGATCGCAAGCCCCGCCTCGACCGCATCGCCGGATGATGGCGGCTTCAGCGCGGCCCTGGTCGCCAGCGGCCGCCTCGCCCCGCCTGCGGGCACGGCGGCGGCGCGGCACCTGCCCGACGACGATATCGACCATCAGGCCGACGCTCACTTCAGCAGTTGGAGCTGGGCCAGTCGCGGCCCGGTCGACCGGGGGCGCCTGCTGGCGACGCTGACCGCCCTGCCGCCGGGCGTGCTGCGGGTGAAGGGCGTTCTGCCGGTGGCCGGCGCCGATGGCCGGCCGGCCGCCACCGTCGTGCAGATGGTCGGCCGCCGCTGGCGCCTGACGCCACTGGTCCCCGCCGTTTGCGACACCGCCCCCGCCCTCGGCGACACCGCCCGTGGCATCGGCCATGATGGCCAGGGGGCGCTGGTGCTGATCGCCGCCACCGGCGCCCTGCCCGCCGCCCCCGACCTTCAGACGATGTTCGACGCGATCCGGCTGTAATCGATTGCGTGCGATCATTTTTCGCGTCATGATTTTTCGCACAGTAAAACGAACGTTCGAATTGTCTTGTCGGACCGGGCATAAGCGGGTCACGATGGCGCGGCCGGCTTCAGGTGGCGCAGACCACCGGCGCCGGGCTGTCGCTGATGCCCCAGAAACCACCGGAGGTTCGCCCGATGCCCGCCGATCCCAAGCAGCCCGCGTTCAGAACCCTCGACTATGCCGTCGCGGACGGTATCGCCACCGCCACATTCAACCGCCCAGAGAAGATGAACACCTTCAACGGCGCGATGATGGATGATCTGCTGCGGCTGTTCGACGTGACCGATGCCGATGACGATGTCCGTGCCGTGATCGTCACCGGGTCCGGCCGCGCCTTCTGCGCCGGGGCCGATCTGGAAAGCGGCGGCGACACTTTCGATTTCGACAAGCGGGTCGGCATCCGCGATCAGGTCGCCGGCGTGCACCGCGATGGCGGCGGCCAGGTGACGCTGAGGATCTTCGACAGCCTGAAGCCGGTGATTTCGGCCGTGAACGGCGCCGCGGTCGGGGTTGGCGCCACCATGCAGCTCGCCATGGACATCCGCATGGCATCAAACAATGCCCGCTTCGGCTTCGTCTTCGCGCGTCGCGGCATCACCCCCGAAGCGGCATCCTCGTGGTTCCTGCCCCGGCTGGTGGGCATGCAGACCGCGCTGGAATGGGTGTATACCGGCCGGGTGTTCAATGCCGACGAGGCCCTGGCGCGCGGCCTGGTGCGATCGGTGCACGCGCCCGATGATCTTCTGCCGGCCGCCCGCGCGCTGGCGCGTGAAATCGCCGACAATGCGGCGCCGGTCTCGGTGGCCATGGCCCGCCAGATGCTGTGGCGCCTGCAGGCCGAAGACCATCCAATGGCCGCCCACCGCATCGACAGCCGCGCGATCGTCTCCCGCGGCCGCAGCAGCGATGTCGAGGAAGGCATCAAGGCCTTCCTGGAAAAGCGCCCGGCGCAGTTCGCGAACACGGTCTCCGCCGACATGCCCGATGTCTATCCCTGGTGGCCCGAGCCCAAATTCCTCTGATCGTTGATCCCGCGCCCCTCCCCCCCGCACACCCGCCGCCGCACCCCATTCCCCACACAGAGCGATACCCGCATGGCCGCGACCGATCTTCTGTTCCGCCCCTTCGATCTGGGGCCCCTGCACATGCCGAACCGCATCGTCATGGCGCCGATGACCCGGTCGTTCTCGCCGGGCGGCGTGCCGACCGCCCAGGTCGCCGCCTATTATCGCCGGCGTGCCGAGGGCGGTGTCGGCCTGATCGTGTCGGAAGGCACCGGCATCAATCGCCCCGCCTCGCTGAACGATCCCAACGTGCCCCGCTTCTGGGGCACCGAGGAACTGGCCGCCTGGAAGCATGTGATCGACGAGGTGCATGCGGCGGGCGGGTTGATGGCGCCGCAGCTCTGGCATGTCGGCTCGGCGCGCAACACCCAGACCGACTGGAAGGCGCCGGGGCCGGTCGACAGCCCGTCGGGCCTGTCGTCGCCGGGAAAGCAGTTTGCTGAACCGATGACCGATGCCGCCGTGGCCGACACCATCGCCGCCTTCGGTCAGGCGGCGGCCGATGCCAAGCTGCTGGGCTTCGATGCCGTGGAGTTGCATGGCGCCCATGGCTATCTGATCGATCAGTTCTTCTGGGCCGGCACCAACCAGCGCACCGACCGCTGGGGCGGCAGCACGCTGCCCGAACGGACCCGGTTCGCGGTGGAGATCCTGAAAGCGGTGCGGGCGGCGGTGGGCCCCGGCTATCCGGTCATCATCCGGCTGTCGCAGTGGAAGCAACAGGATTTCAAGGCGCGTCTGGCGGAAACCCCGGCCGAGATGGCCGCCTGGCTGGAGCCGATGGCCGCGGCGGGCGCAGACATCTTCCATTGCTCGCAGCGCCGGTTCTGGGAGCCCGAATTCGACGGTTCCGATCTCAACTTCGCGGGCTGGGCCGGCAAGCTCACCGGCCGGCCGACCATCACTGTCGGCTCGGTGGGGCTGTCGGGTGAATTCGTCGCTGCCTTCCGTGGCGAGGGGTCGGAGCCCGCATCACT
Source organism: Tistrella bauzanensis (assembly GCF_014636235.1). Taxonomy (NCBI): domain Bacteria; kingdom Pseudomonadati; phylum Pseudomonadota; class Alphaproteobacteria; order Geminicoccales; family Geminicoccaceae; genus Tistrella; species Tistrella bauzanensis. Next base: position 31,785 of record NZ_BMDZ01000031.1, on the reverse strand, counting down.
CGACGGGCTGATCGAACGGATGGCCCGCGACGAGTTCGATCTGGTCGCGGTCGGTCGTGCGCTGCTCCAGGATCCCGATTGGGTTGAAAAGATCCGCACCGGACGCAATGAAGACTTAATGAATTTTGGTCGGGAGGCGTTGGCGACCTTGTACTGACGTTATCACGATGCCGGCGCACATCCGTCGGCATCGTGCCTCTTTTTGGCAATATCATCGGATCGTGCTGGCGATTTTCGCCGAAACAGTGCTTCCTTGGGGTTCGGGAATGATCCCGACGCGGAGGCCAATGATGCGGCGGACGGCACCCTTAGCACTCAGTAGTCTGCTCCTTATCGCGCTTGCGGCGTGCGGAACGGAACGCTACGACACCTCGAACGTCGCACCCAGGGCCGGGCCGTGGTCGGCATCGTATAGCTGTGCCGATGGCGGTACGCTGAAGGTGCGTTTCGAATCAGACCATGTCGTTATCCGCACCGGTGATGGCGAACAGTTGATCTTGCCATTGCAGACCAGCGACTCCGTAAGGTTGTATGCAACCAACCGCCACAGCCTGCAACAGAGCGGCGATCAGGCGATCTGGGCTGTCGGCAGCGGCAGACCGGTGGCCTGCAAGGCCTGATCTGCCGACGACCACCGCTTTGAACCCATCGGGAGAGACAGATGAGACCCAGGCATCACCTGGGCCCGATTCTGGCCGGCTTGGTTGTCGTTGCCGCTATCCTCGGTGGCTGCGCGGAACGCCCGATCTCGGCCACCGATGCCGCCACATCGCCACCACAGGTCTTCACTGCCCGCTATGTCTGCGATGACGGCAGCATACTCGACGTGCGCTTTCAGGGCGACGCGGCCACCGTGACCATGTCGACCGGCGGAACCGTGGTGCTGCCGCAACGCGTCTCCGGCTCGGGCTTTCGCTATGCCGATGCAGGCCACAGCCTGCGCGGCAAGGGCCGCGCGGCCAGCTGGACCGTCGGCGGGGCCACCGCCACGACCTGTCAGGACCAGGAACCGGACTGACGGCAGCGGCGCCGGTTGCAGATCGCCGCGCGTATCGGCACAGTGTCGCCGGGGTGGAGGTTGCAACAGACGGAACGCGAAAGGTCAGTACCCATGTTCAGTGGAGCGGATATCGCCGCGGCACGGGCCGCCGGTCTGCGGATCGGCGCCCAAGTGGTCGTGGACCCGGTGGCACGCATCGACCGCTCAGCCGCCATCTTCGGCAAGGTCACGCTCAAGGCCGGCGTGTCGGTATGGATGAACGTGGTGTTCCGCGCCGAGATGTTCGACATCGTCATCGGCGAGAACACCAATATTCAGGACTTCGTCATGGTTCATGTCGGTTCCCATACCGGCACCCATGTCGGCCGCAACTGCTCCATCACCCATCATGTCACCATCCATGGCTGCCAGATCGGCGACAATGTTCTGGTCGGGATCGGTGCCACGGTGATGGATGGCTGCGTGATCGGCGAGAATTCGATCATCGCGCCCCAGTCCTGCCTGAAGGAAGGCACGATCATTCCACCGAATTCCATCGTGGTCGGCACGCCGGCCAAGGTGGTGCGCACCCGCGACAACGGCGCCGCCAACCGGCTGAACGCCTTCCTCTATCGCCGCAACGCCGAAGCCTATGCCGAGGGCGACGATCGCTTGTGGTCACGCGACAGCTTTCATACCGAGATGGATGCCGAAATCGCCCGCATCGCCCGCGAGGCTGCGGGCGCCTGATCCGGCTGCGCCATCATCGACCCCATGCCGAGGGATCTCCGCCATGCATTTTCTGCACACCATGATCCGCGTCCGCGACCTGGATGCCACGCTTGCCTTCTTCTGCACCCATCTGGGCCTGCGTGAACTGCGCCGCAAGGAATCGGAGGCCGGACGCTTCACCCTGGTGTTTCTGGGCGCACCCGACGACATCACCACGGGCGATGAGACCTCGCCCCTGATCGAGCTGACCTATAACTGGGACCGGGAAGACTATGGCAGCGCGCGCAATTTCGGCCATCTCGCCTTCCAGGTCGACGATATCTATGCCACCTGCGCCCGATTGATGGCGGCAGGCATCACCATCAACCGGCCGCCACGTGACGGCTATATGGCCTTTGTCCGCTCCCCCGACCTGATCTCGGTCGAGTTGCTGCAGAAGGGCAAAGCTCTGGCGCCGGCCGAGCCCTGGGCATCGATGCCCAATACCGGCGTCTGGTAACGGATCGGCATCCGGCGGAAGCCGCTGATCACCACGGCACCCCCGGCAACCTGCTGCGCGTGGATTATGCCCTGACGGATCCGGGGCGCGGCCTGCTGGCGCCGATCGATGCGCTGGCAGGCTGGGCGCTCAACCACCGCGCCGCCATCACGCCGCGGCTTGCAGCCGGTCGCGCATCGCCGCCATGTCGCGGGCTGGCGGCAACCCGAACATCCGGCCGTAATCGCGGGTGAAGTGCTGCACGCTTTCATAGCCAACCCGGAACGCAGCCTCGCTGGCATTCACGCCGTCCGCCAGCATGATCCGTCTGGCCTCGATCAGCCGGAGCTGTTTCTGAAACTGCAGCGGCGTCAGAGAGGTGACGGCCCGGAAATGCCGGTGGAACGACGACATGCTCATGCCCGCCGCCGCCGCCAGCCGCTCCACTGGCAGGCGCCGGGCATAATCGGACCGCAGCAGCGCCACCGCGCGTGCCACCCGTTGTGCATGGCCATCGGCCAGGCCAAGCCGCCGGATGGCAGCACCATGGCGCCCGGCCAGAAGCCAGTAGTGGAATTCCCGCACCAACGGCGCCTGCAAAATCGGCACCGATGTCGGACGCTCGATCAGCCGCATCAGCCGCAGCGCCGCATCGGCAACCTCGGCATCGGTCGGTTCGATCCGCACGGCCCCGTGATGATCGGCGGCGGTCTGGGGCGCCATCTCGGGCACCAGGCTGGCGATGACCGCCGCGTCCAGGTCCATCACCAGCGAGACATAGGGCATGCCGGTGCTGGCGCGGGTGATCTGACTGACGGTGGGCACGTCGGCGGTGATCAGCAGCAGATCGCCGGCGCTGAAGGTGAATGACCGGCTGCCGGTCGTGACCTGCTTGGTGCCCTGCAGAACAAGGCAGACCAGCGGTCGCGCGATGGCATAATCCAGCGCGGTGCGCGCCGCAGCCCTGATCGCCGTCAGCCCCGGAACGGGGGTCCGCGCGATGCCCGACCGGTCGGCATGGGCCTCGGCATGGCGGCGCACGGCATCGAGAAGCGCTGCGGTCACGGCACGATCCTTCATGCGACAGGCCCTCTGCATCTGACACGCCGCGATTTTGCAGGATCAGGCAAACAACGTCCAGCTTCCGGCAACGCGACCCCGCCGGCCGGACCGATACTGGGCCCATCACCAAACCATGGAGACGGGTCAATGACCAGGATCGCGATCGTCACCGGCGGCAGCCGGGGGCTGGGCCGGAACACGGCGCTGAACATCGCCCGCAAGGGTGGAGACGTCATCATCACCTATCGCAGCCGCGCCGACGAGGCCGAGGCCGTGGTCGCCGAGATCGAGGCCATGGGCCGCAAGGCGCTGGCCCTCGACCTCGATGTCGGCGACATCACAGGTTTCGCGGCGTTCGCAGACCGGCTGCGGGCAGCACTCGCCGCGACATGGCAACGCAACAGCTTCGACCATCTGGTCAACAATGCCGGCCATGGCGACATGGCCCTGATCGCCGACACCACCGAAGCGCAGTTCGATCACCTGATGAACGTCCACCTCAAGGGCGTGTTCTTTCTGACCCAGGCGCTGCTGCCGATGCTTGCCGATGGTGGCCGGATCGTGAACCTGTCATCCGGCCTGACCCGCATCGCCTATCCCGGTTTTGCCGCCTATGCGGCGATGAAGGGAGCGGTCGAGGTGCTCAGCGTTTATCTGGCCAAGGAGCTGGGCAGCCGCGGCATCGCCGTCAACACCGTGGCGCCGGGCGCGATCGAGACCGATTTCCTCGGTGGCGCGGTCCGCGACATGCCCGACCTGAACAAGGTTTTCGCCGGCATGACCGCTCTGGGCCGCGTCGGCGTGCCCGACGATATCGGCCCGATGATTGCCAGCCTGCTGTCAGCCGACAACCGCTGGATCAACGGCCAGCGGATCGAGGTGTCAGGCGGCCAGACCATCTGACCGCGCCTCTGGTGGAGTGGTATCGTCCACCGATGCCGCTCCACCTCCATCGCGCCGCACAATCATTCTCATAGTTTCTTTTGCGCCGCAGCATGAGATTTCATCTTGCGCATACGCGCGGTTTCAACGACAACAATGGTGACTGATGAATCATTAATCAATTCGGAGCGAGGCATGCACGCCGAGTTCACGGCAAAAGAGCGGGCCTTCCGCGACGAGGTACGGCGGTTCTGTGAAGAGCGACTGCCCGACGACATCCGCGCCAAGGTGCTGGATGGCCGCCACCTGACCCGCGACGACCATATCCGCTGGCAGAAGATCCTGTATGACCGTGGCTGGATCGCCGGCTTCTGGCCCAAGGCGTGGGGCGGCTGCGACTGGTCGCCGGTCGAGGGCTATATATTTCAGGAAGAAACCGCGCGCGCCGGCGCGCCCTGGCTGCTGCCCTTCGGCGTCAATTACGTCGGCCCGGTGATCTTTACCTATGGCAACGAAGACCAGCAGGCCCGGCATCTGCCCGGCATCCTGTCGTCGGACGTGTTCTGGTGCCAGGGCTATTCCGAGCCGGGCGCCGGATCCGATCTGGCCGGCCTGAAGACCCGGGCGGTTCGCGATGGCGATCATTACATCGTCAACGGCTCGAAGATCTGGACCACCATGGCCCATTGGGCCGACATGATGTTCTGTCTGGCCCGCACCGATCCCGATGCCGCCCGGCCGCAGGAGGGCATTTCCTTCCTGCTGCTCGACATGAGGCAGCCGGGCGTGACGGTGCGGCCGATCATCTCGATCGATGGCGCCCATCATCTGAACGAGGTGTTCTTTGATGACGTCCGCGTGCCGGTGACCGAGCGGGTGGGCGCCGAGAACCAGGGCTGGACCTACGCCAAATTCCTGCTGGGGCATGAGCGGATGCTGTCGGCCGAGACCGGTAAGGCCCGCCGCCTGCTGGCCAAGCTGCGCCGCACCGCCGCCCGCCTGCCCCATGCCAACGGCCAGGGTGTGCTGGCCGATGATGCGCGCTTCCGCGACCGCGTGGCCCGGATCGAGATCCGGATCATGGCGCTGGAATGGACCACGCTGCGCATGCTGGACGCGGCCATGGACGGAGCGTCCCCCGGCGCCGAGGCATCGTTGCTGAAGATCCGCGGCACCGAACTGCTTCAGACGATCACCGAATTGTCGACCGATGTGCTTGGCCTGTATGGCGTGCCGTTCGATGTCCGGCTGCTTGAGGCCGAGGCTGAGGGCATCGAGATCGGACCCGACGGCGCCGCCGGCATCCTGGCTGAATACCTTTATCATCGCGCGCCGACCATCTGGGGCGGCAGCAACGAGGTTCAGCGCAACATCCTCTCCAAGCACGCCCTCGGGCTCTGACGGACAAGGGCGGCACTCGCATGAATTTCCGCTATACCGACGAACAATCGATGCTCCGCGACATGGCCCGCCGCTGGGTCGATGAGCGCTACGATCTTCAGCGGCGCAAGGCCGCCGCCGCGACCGGCCTTGATCGCGCGGCATGGGCCGCCATGGCCGAGATGGGCTGGCTGGGTGTCGCGCTACCCGAAATGGCCGGCGGCAGCGCCGGCGGCGCGATCGAGACCATGATCGTGATGGAGGAGATCGGTCGCGGGCTGATGACCGAGCCCTATGTGTCGACCGCCGTGATCGCGGCCGGGCTGATCTTGGACAGTGCCGCCGCCCATGATGACCAGCGGCTTCAGGCGATTGCCGGCGGCGGGCTGATCGCGGCCTTCGCCCACGACGAACCCGGCCTGCGCGACCCGCGGGCGCCGCGCGTCACCCGCGCCATGCCCGGCGACGATGGGATCTGGCGGCTGGACGGCACGAAGACGGTGGTCCGCGCCGGCGCCGAGGCCGATCATCTGATCGTCACCGCCACCGGCCCGGATGGCGAGGCGCTGGTATTCCTGGCCGACGCCACCACACCCGGCATCACCCGCACCGGCTATCCCACACTCGACGGCATGCGCGCAGCCGAGATCGCCTTCGAAGGCGTGACCCTGCCCGCCGGCGCCCTGCTGCTACGCGGCGATGCCGCAACCACAGCCCTCGCCCGCCGGCTGGACGCCGCCATCACCGCCGAACTCGCCGAGGCGCTGGGGGTGATGGAGCGGCTGAAGGACGCGACACTGGAGTATGCCCGCACCCGCCATCAGTTCGGCCAGCCGATCGGCAAGTTCCAGGCTCTGCAACACCGCCTGGCCGACATGCATATCGCCTGCGAGGAAGCACGGTCGATGGTGATCATGGCCAGTGTCGCCCTGATCGGCGCGCCATCGGCGGGGGATGAACCGCAGGCGCGCGGCCATGCGGTGTCGGCCGCGCGGCTGCATGTGGCCGAACTGGCCATGCAGGTGGGACGCGAGGCGATTCAGCTTCATGGCGGCATCGGCATGACCGACGAGTTGATCATCGGCCATGGCTTCAAGCGCATCAAGGTGATCGCGGCCGGCTTCGGCGGCAATGACCTGCATCTCGACCGCTTCATCGCCCTCTCCGACCAGAGCAATGCCGCCGCCTGAGCGGCATCCCGACGACGCCACAACCGACAAGGGCGGCGCTCGAACCGCCCCCATCCGCCACGGAGGAACCCAAGCCTTGACCACCGACACTTCAGCCGGACCCCGCCCCTTCGCCTTCCGCGATTACGAGTGCTTCACCTTCGATCGCCGCGACCGCGTGCTGACCATCTCGATCAACCGCCCGGAGGCGATGAACGCGGTCAATGCCCGGCTGCACGAGGAATTCTCGCGGGTGTTCACCGATGCCGCCCACGACCCGGACAGCGACATCATCGTGCTGACCGGCCATGGCCGCGCCTTCTGCGCCGGCGGCGACATCAACTGGATGCAGGAGCATATCGACGTGCCGGGCGAGTTCGAGCGCACCGGCGTCGAGGCCAAGCGCATCGTGTTCAGCCAGCTTGATCTTGAAAAGCCGCTGATCTGCCGGCTGAACGGCCATGCCACCGGCCTTGGCGCCACCATCGCGCTGATGTGCGACATCATCATCGCGTCGGACAAGGCCAGGATCGGCGATCCGCATGTGTCGGTCGGGCTGGTCGCCGGCGATGGCGGCGCGGTGATCTGGCCGCAGTTGATCGGCTTCGCCCGCGCCAAGGAGTTCCTGCTGACCGGCGATCTGCTGACAGCACCCCGTGCGGCCGAAATCGGCCTGATCAACCGCGCGGTGCCGGCCGACCAGCTCGATGCCGAAGTCTATGCCCTGGCCGACCGGTTGGCCGGCGGCGCCACCAAGGCGATCCGCTGGACCAAGACCGCAACCAACATCGCGCTGAAGCAGCTCGCCCATTCGATGATGGATGCCTGCATCGGCTATGAAAGCATGTCGAACCTGACCGAAGACCATAAGGAAGCCGTGGCCGCCTTCCGCGACAAGCGCAAGCCGGTGTTCACCGGCCGCTGACCGGCCCCGCCATCCGACCGACGCCCCCGCCGGAGTTCCCGCCATGACCGACCCACAGGCCGACACCACCGTATCCGGAGCCGCCCTCGACGCAGCCCTCATGGTCGCGATCGCGGAAACCGGCACGCTTGCGCGCCTGCTGGACCGGCAGGCGGCGCGCTTCGGCGCGAGGCCCATGCTGGTGGCGCCATCGGTGCTGGCGCCGGCCGGTCCCGACGGCCTCGCCACCACCAGCTTCGCAGAGATGGCGGCCCGCTCCGCCGTGCTCGCACGCGGCCTGTATCAAGCCGGAATCCGGCCGGGCGAGGCGCTGGGGGTGCTGGCCACCAACATGGCGATCACCGAGGCGCATCTGGTGCAGTTCGCGGCGGCGCGGCTCGGCGCCGTACTCGTGCCCCTGAACCCGCGTTATGGCGACGAGGATCTGGACCATGCCCTGGCGTTGTCCGATGTGCGGATGGTGATCGCCGAAACCGCGCTGATGCCGCGTCTGGCTGCCGCCCGTGCGCGATGCGGGCGCGGGTTCGTCTGCGTGGATGCCGCGGCCGATGATGGCCTGCAAGCTCTTCTGGCCGCCGGTGCCGCCATCTCTGTCCAGGCCTGGGCCGAGCCGACGCCATCGGATACCGCCGATCTGATCTTCACCTCCGGGACCACCGGCCGGCCCAAGGCGGTGGTGCACACCCAAGGGTCGGCCGTGGCGACCGGCGCCATCTTCGGTACCGCGCTGACCCTTGGCCCCAAGGATATCCACCATCACGCGGTGCCGTTCTTCACCAGCTCGGGCGTGCATTTCAACCCGCTGGCTGCCCTCTGGGCAGGGGCCACCATGATCGTGGAGCCCGCCTTCGATGCCGATGCGATCCTGAACCGGATCGCCGCCCGCCGCAGCACCGTGCTGCTGTCGGTGCCGTCGGGCTATCTGTATATCCTGGATGCGTTGACGCGCCGTGGCGACGACGCGCCCGACCTGTCCAGCATTCGGATCTGGGACTATGGCGGCGCCGCCATGCCGCAAGAAGCGGTGATCGCGCTGGCCAAACGCTTCCCGGATGTCGACCAGCGCCAGAATTACGGCATGACCGAGACCGGCCCCACCGGCACCATGCTGCAACCGGATGAGGTGCTGAGCCATCCGGGGTCGGTCGGCCGGCCGATGCCGCTGTGCCGGGTGCGGATCACCGATGAGGAATGCACGCCACAGCCGGCCGGCCAGCCCGGCGAGATCGAGATAGCCAGCCCCGCCAACATGGCCGGCTATCACGGCGATGCCACGGCGACCGCCGCCACGCTACGCGATGGCTGGGTGCGCACCGGCGACTGGGGGCTGATCGATGGCGATGGCCATCTTCATCATCTGGATCGCCTGAAGGACGTGATCGTCCGGGGCGGGCTTAAAATCGCCGCGCGCCGGGTGGAAGAGGTTCTGCACCGCGTGCCCGGCGTGTTCGAGGCGGCGGTGATCGCCCTGCCCCATCCACGGCTGGGCGAGGATGTCGCCGCCGTGATCGTCCGCGGCCGGACGCATGAGCCTGCGCCCGCCATCGACGAGACCGACCAGCAGTTCATTACCCGGCTGACCGCCGCCGCCCGCGCGGTGCTGGCCGACTATGAAACCCCGCGCCGGATCTTCATCACCGATGCGCTGCCCCGCAATCCGCTGGGCAAGGTGCTGAAGACCGAGCTTCGCCGCCACTACGCCAAGGTGACGGTAACCGACACCCACCCCACCACCAGCCCCGTATCGACAACAGCACGACAGGCATGACACAGACGCGGAAAGACCGACACGCCGGCACCACGGACACCGTGCCCCGGCCGATAACGGCACCGCTACCCATGCCATTGGGAGGAGACGACGATGACCCGTTCGAATGACGGCTACCGGTTCAGCCGCCGCACATTGCTGAAGAGCACCGCCGCCGCAGCAGCGCTGGCGCCGCTCGGCCGCTTGTGGATCCCCGGCGCGCGCGCCGCCGACAACCCGATCACGCTGGGCCTGGTGACGCCGCTGTCGGGCGCGCAGGAGATGCTCGGCAGCTTCGTGCGCCATGGCGCCGAAATCGCGATCGAGAAGATCAATGCCGATGGTGGCGTCAACGGCCGGCCGCTGGCGCTGGAGATGCGCGACAGCAAGGCCAATCCGGCTGCCGCCACAGTGGCCGCGCGCGAATTGCTGGGCCAGGGCGTGAACCTTCAGCTCGGCGCCATCAGCTCGCCAGTGGCGCTGGCCATGGGGCCGCTGATGCAGGCCGCCGGCGGCGTGGTGCTCACCTGCGGCGCCGGCACCGAAAAGCTGAACCATGAAGACTATAACCCCCATGTGTTCCGCATCGGCGACAGCCCCTATTCGCGGCAATACGGCCTGATCCGGATGATCGCCGAGCGCTATCCCAATATCACGAGCTGGGGCGGCATCATCCCGGATCACGAATATGGCCGCACCACCTGGGCGATCTTCGTCGACGCCATGTTGACCGTGTTCCCCCAGGTCACCGGCAAGCAGCCCGAGATTTCGCGGCCGATCCTGATCCCCTATGGTTCCGGCGACTATAAGAACTTCATCGCCGCCGCGATGCGCCAGCCGTTCGAGGGCCTGTACACCTCGGCCTATGGCGGCGATGCCGTCACCCTCTATCAGCAGGCCCGACCCTTCGGCCTGTTCGACAAAACCAAGGTTCTGGTCGATTCGGCCAATGAATTCCTGGTGCCGCTGGCGATGAAGGACCAGTCCCCCGACACCTGGACCGGCACGCATTGGTATTTCAAGGCCAATCAGGGCAATCCGATGTCGGATCACCTCTACAACGCCTATGTCGAGCGGACCGGCAACCACTATCCGATGGGCTGGGCGGCGGAAGCCCATGCCGCGGTCTATGCCTACAAGGCCGCGATCGAGAAGACCGGCGGCGACACCAAGGCGGCGGCGATCATCGCCGCCCTGAAGGGGCTGACCTTCGACACCGCCACTGGCAAGCGGACGCTCCGCGCCGAAGACAATCAGGCGGTGAAGAATGCCGAAGCCATGCGCATCCAGCCCAAGGCCGGCAGCGCCGACGGTTTCGAGGTCACCGACTATATCTCGGTGCCCGGCGACAGCGTGGTCGAGCCGCCGCGCCCGGGCGAGAAGCTGGAGCTGAAGACGCTCTGACCCGCCGACAGGATTGCTCTCAACCTCCCCCTCTTGAGAGCACCTTGGCAGCCGCCGGGCCGGCCTGTGTGATCGCGCCTCCCCGGTGAAGTGCCGCGTTCCGGCGGCTGTCCTTTGTCTTCCGTTCGATCCTGTGGCGGTCCGATCGCTCAAGCCGGGCAGGCGGCCACACCCATGGAGGCGATGATGACCCTCGCCGATCTGGCGCTGATCATGTTCAACGGCATGTCCTGGGCCGCCGCGACCTTTCTGGTCGCCGCCGGGCTGACGCTCATTTTCGGTATCCTGCACATCCTGAACTTCGCCCATGGCGGGTTCTTCATGATCGGCGCCTATATCGCCTTCACGCTGATGCAGTTGCTGGGCGGCGGTGCCGTGCCGCTGTGGCTGTATATGGTGGTGGCACTGGCCTCGGGCATGGCGGTCGCGGCCCTGGGCGTCGCCGCCGATTTCGCCATCTTCCGGCGCCTGCGCGACGTGGAAGACGCCTATGTGCTGATCGCGACCTATGCCCTGCTGCTGGTCTGCGACGGTGCGGTCAAGCTGATCTGGGGCCTGAACTTCATGTCGGTGCCGACCCCCGCCGAGCTTGGCGGCGCCCTGTTCCTGGGCGACATGATCATGCCCGAATTCGCCATCTTCGTGATCGTCTGCGGCATCCTCACCTTCATCGGCCTGGACCTTTTGATGGAACGCACCAGCTTCGGCAAGCTGATCAGGGCCGTTGCCATGGATAGCTGGATGGCGACGCTGCTGGGCATCAATGTCGGCCGGGTGCTGATGGTGACGGTGGTCATCGCCTTCGGCCTGGCCGGTCTGGCGGGCGGGCTGCTCGCCGCCAATCAGAGCCTGTCGCCCAGCCTGGCCGGGGTGTTTCTGCTTCAGGCCTTCGGGGTGATCATCGTCGGCGGCATGGGCAGCATCCGGGGTGCTGCGATCGCGGCGGTGATGCTGGGCATGATCGAGAGCTTCGGCACGGTCTTCGTGCCCGATTATCCGGGCATCTTCTTCTTCATCGCGCTGGCGGCCGTGCTGCTGATCCGGCCGCAGGGCCTGATGGGCAAGGCACAGGTGGCATGATGACACCCGATCGCACTCGAAAAGCCGCCGGTACCGGCGGCGCCACCCTGCTGGCGCTGTGGCCGCTGGCGCTCGGCATGGTGCTGTTCGCGCTGGCGCCCGCCGTGCTGAACCAGGGGCTGGTGTTCCTGGCCGGTCTGGTGCTGGTCAACATCGTCTTCGCGCAGGCCTGGAATCTGCTGTTCGCCTATGCCGGCCTGTTGTCCTTCGGTCAGGCGATGTTCTTCGCGGTCGGCGCCTATACCATGGCGGCTGGGCCGCAACAGCTTGGCGGCGGGCCGTTCCTGGGCTGGCTGCTGATCGCGACCCTTCTGGGGGCCCTGGCCGCCATCATCTTCGGTCTGGTCGCGCTGCGCCGTTCCGGCGGGATCTATTTCGCCGTCCTCACCCTGGCCTTCGCCGAACTCGTGCATGTGATCATCACCAAGACCGACTGGCTGGGCCGCAATGACGGGCTGGTGGGCATCACCCGGCCGGTGATCGATCTGGGTGTGATCACCATCGATCTCACCCGGGGCGATGCCTATTACTATGCGATGATCCTGGGCTGCGGGCTTGCCTCGGCGGCGCTGTGGTGGGCGGGGCACGGCGTGCTGGGCCGCAGCTTCCGCGCCATCCGCCAGGATCCGGTCCGCGCCGCCTTCCTTGGCCTGGATGTCGACCGCCACCGGCTGATTGCCTTCGCGATTTCGGGCGCCGCCAGCGCCTTTGCCGGCGCCATGTTCGCGCCCTGGACCCAGATCGTGACGCCGGAACTTGCCCATTGGAGCCAGTCGACCCGGCCGGTGCTGTATGCGCTGCTGGGCGGCGCCGGCAGCTTCTGGGGCCCCGCCGTCGGCGCCATCCTGTTCGGCGCCGTGGAATATGCCACCCGCACCATGCACGGCATCGCCGATATCACCACCGGCCTGATGCTGCTGGCGGTGGTGCTGGCCATCCCCGGCGGCGTGATGGGGCTGGTGATGAAGCTGCGCGGGCGTGCCGCCGCACGATCGACGGCGACACCGTCGCCTGCCTCCGGCCGCCCACAGGAGCAGACGCCATGACCGCCACCCCCATCCTCTCGGCCCGCGGACTGGTCAAGTTCTATGGCAAGACCCAGGTGCTGCACGACGTGTCGATCGATGTGGCCGAGGGCGAGGCCCATGTCGTGATCGGCCCCAACGGCGCCGGCAAGACCACGCTGTTCAAGGCGGTATCGGGTGAATTTCCGGTCGATGGCGGCGAGATCCGGCTGGGCGCCGATATCGTCACCCGGCTGGCCGGCTGGCAGCGGGTGCGGCGCGGCATCGGCCGGTCGTTCCAGGTCGCCCGGATCTTCGGCGAGATGACCACGATCGAAAACCTGATCGTGGCGGTGGAAGCGCGGGAGCGCCGGGCGCGCGGCGGCTTCGCCCTGACATTGCGGGTCAACCCGCGCAAGTCGACCATGACCGAGGCCCGCCACCTGCTCGACGGGCTGGGGCTGGGCGATCAGGCCGACCGGCCGGCGAAACTGCTGTCGCATGGCGACAAGAAGCGCCTGGAGCTGGCGATGAGCCTGGCGCTGCGCCCGCGCCTGATCATGCTGGACGAACCCACCGCCGGCATGTCGCCAGGCGACCGCAGCAACGCGGCGGCGCTGATCGCCGACACCCAGCGCGCCCATGGCCTGGCCTTCCTGCTGACCGAACACGACATGGGCGTGGTCTTCGGCCTTGCCCAGCGACTGACCGTGCTGCATCACGGCGCCGTCATCGCCAGCGGCGCGCCCGCCGACGTGCGCGACGATCCCACCGTCAAGGAGGTCTATCTGGGCCATGGCTGATCCGCTGCTGCGCATCGACGCACTCCATGCCGGCTATGGCGACGCGGTCGTCCTGCACGGCATCGACCTTACCATCGCCGATGGCGCCGCCGTGGCGCTGCTGGGCCGCAATGGCGCCGGCAAGTCGACGGTGCTGAAGACCATCCTGAATGCCGGCCCGAAACTGGTCTCGGGCCGGATCAGCCTGGATGGCCGCGACCTCCGCACCCTCGGCGCCGATGCCCGCGCCCGCGCCGGGTTGATGCTGGTGCCGGAAGACCGGCGGATCTTTCCACACATCACCGTGGCCGAGAACATCGCCCTTGGCGTCCATGCCGCCCGCCCGGGGGTGAAGCCGATGACCATGGACGAGATCTGGGATCTGTTCCCCGCCCTGGTGCCGTTCGCGGAGCGCGCCGGCTATGCGCTCTCAGGCGGCCAGCAGCAGATGGTGGCGGTGGCGCGCGGCGTGATCGCCCGGCCGCGGCTGCTGTTGCTGGATGAACCGGTCGAGGGGCTGGCACCGGTGATCGTGGACCAGATGGCGGCCGAGATCCGCCGGCTGCATCGCGATCACGGCCTGACCGTGCTGGTCACCGAACAGAACCTGTCCTTTGCCCGCGCCGTCACCGATACCCTGCATCTGATCGACAGCGGTGAACTGGTTCATTCCGGCGACTGGGCCGGCTTCGATGCCGATCCGACGCTGAAGACCCGCTATCTCGCCGTCTGACCGCGCCCCCGCCTCAGGATGTCCGCCCATGTCCGCCATGTCGCCCCCCACCGCAACGCTGATCGACGACCCAAGCGGCTTCCGCCTGCGCTTCACCGCCGATGAAACCGCCCGCCGCCGGGCCAGCGGCGACTGGACCGGCCGCACGCTGGCCGATGATGCCCGCCACCGCGCGGCCACCACGCCCGACGCCATCGCCTGCGTCACCGAGACCGGCGGCCTGAGCTTCGGCCAGATCTGGAACCGGGCGGTGCGACTGGCGCGGCGGATGCGGGCGCATGGGCTCACCCCCGGCGCGGTGGTCAGTTTTCAACTGCCGAACTGGGACGAGGCGGTGGTGTTGAACCTTGCCTGTTCGCTGGCGGGGCTGGTGATCAACCCGATCGTGCCGATCTATCGCGATCGCGAGGTCGGCTTCATCCTGAACGATGCCTGCAGCCGCCTGCTGATCCTGCCTGCCCGCTGGCGCAATTTCGACTATGCCGCCATGGCCGCGGCGCTGAAGCCCGGCCTGCCGTCGCTCGACAGGATCATCACCGTGCGCGGCACGGCGGATGGCTGCGACAGTTGGGACGACTGGACCGGCGGCCCGCCCCGCGACGATGGCGGTGATGACGATCGCGTGGTCACCGACCTGGCGCCCGATCTGGTCGGCGCCGATGCCTCGTCGCTGAAGATGGTGATGTATACCTCCGGCACCACCGGCCGGCCCAAGGGCGTGCTCTATGCGCACGAGACCTCGCGCCGGGCCTTGATGAGTTCGATGCGCGCCTGGAACATCCGCGCGGGCGACGTGCTGCTGATGCCATCGCCGGTCACCCATGTCACCGGCTATTCCTATGGCATGGAACTGCCATTCTATCACGCCACCCGCACCGTGTTCATGGAACGCTGGGATGGCGCGCAGGCGCTGGACCTGATCGCCGATCATGACGTGGCCTTCATGATCGGCGCCACGCCCTTCCTGCAGGAGTTGACCGCCGCCGCCGAGGCGGCCCGCGCCGCCGGGCGCCCGCCCGTCGCCACCAGCCTGAAGATCTTCGCCTGTGGCGGTGCCGCCGTCCCGCCCGAAGTCGTCAGACGCGCCCGCAAGGCGATGCCCGGCCTCGCCGCGTTCAGGGTCTATGGCTCCAGCGAATGCCCGATGATCACCCAGGGCTATCCCGGCACCGACCCGGCATCGGCCGAGGCTGCCGCCACCAGCGATGGCGCGGTCTATGACTGGGAGGTGCGGGTGGTCGACGAGGCCGGACAGCCCGTGCCGACGGGCGCCGAGGGTGAGATCGTGGCGCGCGGCCCGGCCCTGTTCCGCGGCTATACCGACCCGGCCGCCACCGCCGAGGCCTTCGATGCCGATGGCTATTTCCGCACCGGCGACCTTGGCACCGTCGCCGAAGACGGCCGGCTGGTGATCACCGGCCGCAAGAAGGATCTGATCATCCGCGGCGGCGAGAACCTGTCGGCCAAGGAGATCGAGGACGCCTTGCACGAACACCCGCTGGTGCGGGAAGCCGCCGTCGTGGCCATGCCCCATGCCCGGCTCGGCGAGGGTGTCTGCGCCTGGCTGATCCCGACGGACGCCGCCCGCGACGCCACCCATGACGGCCAGATGCTGCCGGATCGCGATATGATCGCCGATTTTGTTGCATCGCGCGGCCTGGCGCGGCAAAAGCTACCGGAACGGATCGAATGGGTCGACGATTTCCCCCGCACGGCGTCGGGCAAGATCCAGAAGCATATCATCCGCAAGCTGGTCACGGAACAGCAGGGCGGACAGGCCGTCATCAAGTGAGGAAACCGACAACATGGCGGGGCGCAGGCGCAACGAACGCGCGGAGGTGGTGCGCGAATCGGTGATCCAGGCGGCCGCCCGGACCATCGGCGACAAGGGCTATGACAAGACCTCGATCGCCCGCGTCGCCGAGCAAGCCGGCATCGCCCATGGCTCGGTCTATCTGCATTTCGAGAACCGGCAGGCATTGTTCGACAGCCTGTTGCCGACCTTGGGCCGCCGGATGCTCGATTTCATCCGCGGCCGCACCCGCAATGCCCGCACAGTGCTGGAACGCGAGCGGATCGGGCTTGAAGCCAATTTCGCCTATCTGTCGACCCACCCCTATCTGCACCGCTTGACCAATGAGGCCGAGTTTTTCGCGCCCAATGCCCATCGTGAATTCTACGACCATCTGGCCACGGGCTATGTCCGCGCCCTGCGCCGCGCCCATGCCGGTGGCGAACTGCCGGGCTATACCCCCGACGATCTTGAGCCGATGGCCTATATGCTGATGGGCGCCCGGGAATTCCTGCTGGCACGCTATTGCGTCGACGGCACGACGGTGCGGCCGCTGCCGCCCGAGGTTGAGCGGATCTACATGACGATCGTCGCCCGCGCGCTGTCGGGCACCACCGATCTGCCGGAGGAAGCCGCCCCCTCGGCCGAACATGCCGCCGACGCGCTGGCGGCGGCGGCACAATTCGACCAGAACCGCGACGCCGCCGATTAGCGGCGCCGCCGGCTCAGCCGATGTTCTGACGTCAGGCCGGCCGCACCATCACCCGCAGGCGATGACCATCAGGATCGACGGCGACGAAATTGCGGCCGAAATCCTGATCGGTCGGCGGCTGAATCATGGTGATGCCACGGGCCGCCCAATCGTCATGCATCGCCTGAAGCGTGGCATGATCCGGCGCGCGAAAGAGGATTTCCGTGCCGCCGCCGGTCGTGGTGGTGGCCGGCGACACCACGTGCCGCGACCACAGGGACAGAAACATCCCGCTCGGCAGCGTGAACAGAACGAAGCTCTCGGTCACGTCGAGCGGTGTCAGGTCCAGCAGATCGGCATAGAACCTGCTGCTGGCGGCGGTATCGTCGACATAGAGCAGCAGATGGGTCGGGATTGCCATGGTCGTCGTCTCCGGTCATGTGGGCGATAACCGGATCATAGATGCCCCCCCTGTCAGTT
Organism: Tistrella bauzanensis; assembly: GCF_014636235.1. Lineage (NCBI taxonomy): Bacteria > Pseudomonadati > Pseudomonadota > Alphaproteobacteria > Geminicoccales > Geminicoccaceae > Tistrella > Tistrella bauzanensis. Next base: position 14,465 of record NZ_BMDZ01000031.1, on the reverse strand, counting down.
TCCGGCAGCAGCGGCAGCGGCGATGTCGTGATCACCGGTCATTCGTGATCACCGGGTCATGGCGGCGGCGCGATGTCCCGCTCGATCTGCCAGGCTTTCAGCAGCACCTGGCGGCGGCGCGGATATCGGGTCGTGGTTTCGGAGCAGGCGCTGATCCGGTCGATGCGGAACACGCGGAAGCCGTCGCGCAACTCGCACCACGCCACCACCACCTGCACCCGGTCGAAGAAGCCGATCGCGAACGGCCAGATCACCCGTTCGGTCAGCGCCCCGGCCGCATCGCCATAGCTGATGATCAGCTTGCGTTCCGCTCGGATGGCCGCGCGGACAACGGCGGTATCGATGACCACAACCGGCCCTGGCCCCGGCCCGACCAGCAGCGCCGACGCCGCCATCTCGTCGCGCAGCGCCGGCGGCAGCACATCGGCGATCCGGGCCTGCGCCGACAATGCCGCCTGCCCCAGCCGGTCGTCGCCGCGCCGCGCCACCCAGCGCGCGCCCAGAACCAGGGCCTCGATCTCGTCCACGGTGAACATCAGCGGCGGCAACATGAAGCCCGGCTTCAGCACATAGCCAAGCCCCGGTTCACCCTGAATATCGGCGCCCTGGCCCTGCAGGGTGGCGATGTCGCGATACAGCGTGCGGATGCTGACCCCCAGCCGGTCGGCCAGCACCTGCCCGCTCACCGGTTGGCGATAGCCGCGCAGGATCTGCAACAGGTCGAGCAGGCGTTCTGATCGCGACATCGCCGGCACCTCGGGAACAGCATGCCGTCATCGCGCGATTGCAGGCCAAAGGGCCGGGCGATGCGCGGAACGGGCGGGCCGCAGTGTGCCACTGTCTGGCCCGCCCGTCTCTAGTGGCTAGGCCTCTGGCAGAAAGGCCGCGCGATTGGCCGCGAAGAACGCGGCCAGGGTCTGCGGTGCCTGCCCGGTCAGCCCTTCGACCACGTCGGTGACGACGTCGATCCGGCCGGCACGGGTATTGGCATCGAACGACACCACCAGGTCGACCACGAAGGGCGGCATGCCCGCCGCCGCCAGCCCGCCTGCCAGTTGCTCGTCGGTGACCTGGACCACTGAAATCGGCCGATCGAAGACCTCCGACGCGATCGCCGCGATCTCGTCGGTCGTATAGGCGGTCGGGCCGGTGATGGTATGGGTTGCGGTGCCGGTGGCCGAGGCCAGCGCCGCCGCTGCCGCGCGCGCGGCATCAGCGCGCGCGACATGGGCCACCCGGCCGGTGCCCGCCGAGGTGTACCAGGTGCCGGTCGCCAGCACATGCGGCAGCGAGGCGACCAGATTCTCCATATACCAGCCATTGCGCAGAATGGTGTGGGGCACGCCGCTTGCGGCCAGCGCCAACTCGGTCTGATGATGATCGGGCGCGAAGCCGATCGGCGACACCGGTTCGGGATTGGGCATCGAGGTATAGACGATATGCGACACGCCGGCGCGGACCGCCGCCGCCACCGCCGCCTGATGCTGGCGCAGCCGCAGCCCCGGTTCACCCAGCGCGTCGGTCGACACGATCAGCAGCCGGTCGATGCCGGCAAAGGCCGCGTCCAGCGATGCGGCGTCGTTGAAATCGGCCGCCACGGCCTCGGCGCCACGGGCGACAAGGTCGGCCAGTTTGGCGGTGTCGCGGCTGGCCGCGACCAGATTGGTGGTGCCGGCATCGAGCAGCAGCTCGACAACGCGTCGGCCAAACTGGCCGCCGGCGCCGGTGACGAGCAGACGGGGGGTGGTGGTGGACATCGGGTGCGATCCTGCCTTGGTTCATGATCGGGTCAAGGTCTATGATAGAGACCGCTTGGAGCCCGCGTAAGGAGGCAGGTTTCAGGGACAAGGTAACGCCCAAGGAACCACCTCACGACAAGAACCACCTCACCATAAGGACCAGCCGATGTCCGCCGCACCAGCACAGCTCGTCCGACCAGCCACGGCATCAGCCATGCCCAGCGATGATGGCGCCAGCCTGGCGGCCAGTTTCAGCTACTGGCAGACCGTGCGCCTCAATCCCGCCACCTGTCCGGTGCGCGACGTGCTCGACCGGCTGGGCGACAAATGGAGCACGCTGATCCTGATCGCACTGGCCAACGGGCCGCTGCGCTTCAGCATGATCCGGCGCAACATCCCCGATATCTCGAAGCGGATGCTGACCCAGACCCTGCGCGACCTGGAACGCGACGGGCTGATCACCCGTCATGTCTTTCCGACCAAGCCGCCCAGCGTGGAATACCGGCTGTCGCCGCTGGGCCGGTCGTTGCAAGGGCCGCTGGTCGCCCTGATCGGCTGGGCCGAGGCCGTGCATGGTGACATCAACGATGCCCGCGCCCGCTTCGACACCGAAGCCGAGGCGGTCAGAACGGCCGGATGATCACCAGCACCACGATCACCGCCACCAGCACCGCCGTCACGGCCGCCGCGTGGCGCACGGGCGGTGGCAGCGCCAGGGATGGCTGATCGCCGCCCATCTGATCCCCGGCCATCTGATCCCCGGCCATCCGGCCGCGACTCAACCGGCGCAGACTGCCGGCCTGCATGCCGTGCAGGGCCGACAGCCCCAGCACCGCCACCAGCTTGACCATCAGCCAGGCATCGGGAAACCAGCCGCCCATCACCGCCAGCGACAGCCCGAACAGCCATGTCAGGCCCAGGGCCGGTCCGGTGACGCGGCTGTCCCAGGCTGTCATTGTCGCCAGCATCGGCGCGGCCTGCCGCCGCAACGACATCGTCGTCGCCATGCGCAGCACCAGCGCATTGGCCAGCATGCCGGCAATCAGCGCGAAAACCGCCAGCAGATGCGCCGCCTTCACAACCGCATACAGCATTCAGCCCCCCCTTGCGCCGCAACAGGATGGCGACCGTTATCGCGCCGAAGGGAATGAACGCCGCCAGAACCAGCCACACCGCCTCGCCCCGCCGCCAGCCCCCGGCCGACAGCACCGTGGTCACCACCCACAGATAGGCCAGGAAGGCGAGGCCATGGATGGGCCCCATGATCCGCGTCGCCTCGGGCACGCCCCACAGATGCTTCAGCGGCACCGCAACGCAGATCAGCAGCACCAGGGTCGTGCCCTCGATCATCGATGCCAGACGCAGGCGGCGCAGATCGCCCGCCGATGCCGTCACCATCATCCGTCCCGTCCTCCACATATCAGGATCGACTTCATCGGCGGCAACGATGCCCCGGGCGTCCGCGCTGTGCCAGTGGCGGAAATGCCAATCTCCGTTCAAATTCGGCCAAGCCCCGGTCGCGGGATCTTGACCGGCCGGCCGCCGGCGCGGCAGCCTGCACGCCATGCCCCATCTGGTTGCCGTGCTCGCCCTTCACGATGTCGTGCCCTTCGATCTCGCCACGCCGTGCGAGATTTTCAGCCGTGTCCGCCTGGCCGATGGCAGCGCGCCCTATCGGCTGCGGGTCTGCGGTGTGGCGCCGCGCATCCGCGCCCGGGCTTATGACCTCTGTGTTCACCACGGGCTCGACGGGTTGCGCGATGCCGACACCGTGATGGTGCCGGGCATCAACACGCCGCTGGCCCCGGTTCCACCGGCGGCGATCGCGGCCCTTCAGGCGGCAGCCGCCCGGGGCGCGCGGCTGGCGTCGCTGTGCACCGGCGCCTTCGTTCTGGCCGCGGCCGGCCTGCTCGACGGGCTTGCCGCCACCACCCATTGGCAGGCATCGGCATTGATGGCGGCGCGCTATCCCGCCGTGCGGATCGATCCGGCGGCACTGTATGTCGACAATGGCCGGATCCTCACCGCGGCCGGTGCCGCCGCCGGCATGGATCTGTGCCTGCACATGGTGCGGCGCGACTGGGGCGCCGCGGTTGCCGCCGCCGCGGCACGCGACGCGGTGATGCCGCTGGAACGCGCCGGCGGTCAGTCGCAGTTCATCCTGCATGAACCGCCGGCATCCTCGGCCGGGCTGGCGCCGCTGCTGGCCTGGATGACCGACAATCTCCATCAGACGCTGACGGTTGATATCATCGCCGCGCGCGCCGCGATGAGCCCGCGCAATCTGGCGCGCCGTTTCCGCGAACAGACCGGCACCACGCCGCTGCAATGGGTGTTGACCGCCCGCATCCGTCGCGCCCAGCATCTGTTGGAAACCACCACCCGATCGATCGAACAGATCGCGACCGATGCCGGCTTCGACAGCGCGGTCACCTTCCGCAACCGCTTCGCCCGCGTCACCGGCACCAGCCCATCGGCCTGGCGGCACAGTTTCGGCGGCGGCGGCCCCCTGCCACGGGCGGGCAGACCCGCGACCGCCACCCTGTCCGCATGAGATATCGGCTGCATAAGGCGCAGCATCCAGCGACACAAGATGATTGAACCCAGGGCGATCCGGTGGCACACCGGGTGGGTGCCCCCTCGCACCCCCGAGGGCTGCCCCCGCCAGAAGGAGCCGGATCCCATGAGCCTGCGCGAGATCATCAAGGTGCCGGACCCGAGACTGCGCATGCCCTGCGCACCTGTCGAGCGTTTCGACGACGACCTGCGCCAGTTGACGATCGATCTGGTCGATACGATGCGCGCCGCACCGGGCATCGGCATAACCGCCGCCCATGTCGGCATTCTGCAGCGCATCGTGGTGATCGAGCTTGAGGACGACCCGGTCGGCGTGCGCGCCTATGTCAACCCGATCATCGAATGGTCGTCGGATGACTGGGTGGTGCACGAGGAAGGCAGCGTGTCGATGCCCGGTGTCAGCGACGAGGTGGAACGCCCCGCCCGCATCCGGCTGCGCTGGCAGGATCTGGACGGCGCGTGGGAGACGGCAGAGGCCGACGGCCTGCTCGCCGTCTGCCTGCAGCATGAAATCGACCAGTTGGACGGGATCTTCTGGACCCAGCATCTGTCGAAACTGCGCCGCGACCGGCTGACCAAGCGCTATGACAAGTTGCAGCGCCTGGCCACCCGGCCCAAGGCCGTTCCGAGCGATCAGCCGAAGGTCTGACCAATCTGGCTGACCGATCTGGCTGACTGGTCAGGCAGACAGCCGTGCCAGTGCCGCCGCCTCGGCGGCGGCCAGCGCTGCCGCACGGTCGGTACCGAAGCCCACGCCAAAGGCCTGGCTGCCATCGGCATCGGTGACGGTGACGTAAGCAGCTATATCCGCGCCACGCCCGGCCACGCCGGGTCGCGTATGGGCCTCCGCCGCCGTCACCACCGCGGCGCTGGCGGCGGCGGCGGCCAGGGACGGCGGCGTGGTCGTGACATAGGCATCGGCGAACGCCGCCCAGATGTCGTCGGCGGTGAGTTCGCGGCCGGTGTGGTCGGCGATGATCTGCAGGCGGTGGGCGAAATCCACCTGGATGGCGCGGGGCAGGTTCAACCCGTGGGTCCGGTTCAGAATCCAGCTCGCACCGGCCTTGCCCGACTGGCCGTTGACCCGGATCACCGCTTCATAGGACCGGCCCAGATCGACCGGGTCGACCGGCAGATAAGGCACCTCCCAGACCGGATCATTGCGCTGGTCTCGATCAGCGAAGCCCTTGCGGACCGCGTCCTGATGCGAGCCCGAGAACGCCGTGAACACCAGCTCGCCGGCATAGGGGTGCCGGGGATGCACCGGCAGCCCGGTGACCTCGGCCGCGATCGCCACCGTGCTGTCGATGTCGCTGAAATCCAGCCCCGGCGCCACCCCCTGGCTGTACAGGTTCAGGGCCAGCGTCACCAGATCGACATTGCCGGTGCGCTCGCCATTGCCGAACAGGCAGCCTTCCACCCGCTCGGCGCCGGCCAGCACCGCCAGCTCGGCGGCGGCAACCCCGGTGCCACGGTCGTTATGGGGGTGAACGCTGATCACCACGCTGTCGCGCATCGGCACATGGCGGCAGAAATGCTCGATCCGATCGGCATAGACATTGGGTGTCGAGACCTCGACGGTCGCCGGCAGGTTCAGGATCACCTTGGCCTGAGGCGTCGGCTGCCAGACATCCAGCACCGCGGCACAGACCGCCAGCGCCACATCCGGCTCGGTGCTGCTGAAGGTTTCGGGTGAATACTGGAAGGTCCATTCGGTGTCGGGATAGCGCCGGCTTTCCGCCAGGATGCGGCGGGCGCCGGCCACCGCCAGCGCCGTCACCTCGGCGACGCCACCGCCGAACACCACCCGCCGGAAGGCCGGCGCGATGGCGTTGTACAGATGCACCGTGGCGCGCGGCACCCCGGCCAGCGCCTCGAAGGTCCGGATGATCAGGTCATCGCGCGACTGGGTCAGCACCTGGATGGTGACGTCGTCGGGGATGGCGTCCTGGTCGATCAGGTCGCGCACGAACTGGAAATCGGTTTCCGACGCCGCCGGAAACGCCACCTCGATTTCCTTGAAGCCGATATTGACCAGATGATCGAACAGCCGCCGCTTGGCGGCGCGGCTCATCGGGTCGATCAGCGCCTGATTGCCGTCGCGCAGATCGGTCGACAGCCAGCGCGGCGGGCTGGTGATGGTGCGCGCGGGCCATTGGCGGTCGGCCATGTCCATGACCGGCGCCGGGCGGTATTTGGTCTGAGGTATCTGCAACATGATCTGGATCAGTCTCGCATCCGGGCCGCGCGGTGGCGGACCGGGAACCATGACAGGCGCCGCCGCCATATCGGCGGCGGGCGGCGGTGCGGGCGTCTGTCGGGCGGGCATCGGCGGGCGGCGGGCGGCCGTCAGCGCGTGCCGCCGGCGATAAGTCGCAGCACCAGATCGAAGCGGCAGAGATAATCGGCGACGGCCATGCGTCGGGACATGGCGACAGCCGGCCAGAAGGGGCCGGCCGGTACAGGCATCATCATCAGGGACATAACGATCACAGGCCAACAGCGAAACGACGGCTCAAGCGGTGCCAAGCACCCGCAACCCGGCCTCTCAGGAGGCCGGGCGGAGAAGTCGAAGCTGCTGGCGGGCGGCGGGCAGCGCGTGCCGGCCGTGGGCGCCGTCAGGCACCCGATATCGCGTGATCATGCATCGATCATGGCCGCCCGGGCATGTCGATGTCAACCCCGCTTCACATCGCCCCCGGCCTGTCCGCGCGCCCGGTCTGTCCGCGCCGTCGGCCGCCGGCGCCTTCGGGGAAACGCGCAATCTCGGTATGCGCCGGGGCCACCTCATGGCCCAGGAAGCCCTGGCCGCGATATTCCAGCCAGGCATGGGCCTCGATGCCACCGCCGGGCGTCTGGCGCTTCACGCCATAGACGATCTCGGTCGGCACGCCGCGACGACGCAGCATGCCCTGACCGACCAGCGCCTGCGGCAGACACACCGCCGCGAACGGCACCTTCCGCGCCGCAATGGCCACAAGGCGCCCGATCTGCCACGCGGTCCGGAAATCCGGATCCGCTTTCAGACTGTCGGGCTCCTCCGTCACCGGCGGCATCGCCTTGCCCGACGGCAGCGGCCGCGACGACCACGCCGCCAGACGCCGGAACGGGATCAGCTTCACCGACAGAACCGCCGTCGCCAGCCCCAGCCCCGCTTCGATCAGGATCAGGCGCTGGCGCCATACCGATAGGGCCGGCGCCTTGGGGGGGATATGGGCGGCATCCGCCGGCGGCGCGGCGGAGGGATCGGCAGTCATCTGGGCAATCGTCCGGAACAGGTGAGCATCGCCCCGATCATAGCCGCGCCGGTGTCTGGCGCCAAGCGGCGGCTGGCCCGGCGTCATGCCGATACGCCGTGGGCCGCCGCCCCCACATCCACCAGGGTTCGAACAAAGGCCGGTTGGTATCCATGCAGGTTAAATCATATGCAGACAAGGATAGAGATCCGACATATTTTAGGGAACCACTCGATACCTGACCCGAATCGGGCAGATTCGAGTAAACATGGCATTTGTATATTTTATGTCGTGTATTTTATCCGTTTTATCGGCGAATGGACACGCTCGATGAAATGGAAGTGGCAAGGTCTGGTGCCGGAACCAAAGAATGAGCAGTCGGAACGTTTTGATGAGCCGCGTGCCACAGCATGATGACCCCGACAGCCCCGATACCGCCACCGGCTCGTCCGAGGCGGCCGCAGGGGTCAGACGGATGACACCGCAGGCGATGTCCACCACGCCGGCGGCCCTGCGGGGTCTTGTCCACAGCCTGGCCACGCGGGCCGGTGCCCGCCAGGTGGTGGTGCTGCGCAGGCTGGCCGGCGGGCGGCTGGAACCGGTGGCTCATGCCGAACCGCCATCGACCTCCGGTGCCGATGGCGGCTTTCGTCCGCCAAGCTGGATGATCCGCGACATCACCGGCAGACCGGTGATCCTGTCCGGGCTGAGCGTACCACGCAATCTGTGCCTGCCGATGACGCCCGACGCCACGGCGCTGTGCCTGGATGCCGGCGACGTGATCGCCGTCTTCGGCTGGGCGACCATCCCCGATGCCGCCTCCGTTGCCGCCGCGACGGAGGCATGGGAAGACCTGTGCATCGCCATCGGGCTGATCGCCGCCCAGCAGCCCATCGCCACTCCCCTGCCCGGTCAGCCGGCCGAATGGTCGGCCGACATGGCGGAGGCGCGCCGGCAAAGGGCGGCCGCCGCCACGGCCCGCAGCCATTTTCTGGGCCGCATGAACCATGAACTGCGCACGCCGCTGAACGCCATCATCGGCTTTTCGGAACTGATCCGCTATCAGGCGCTGGGCCCGGCCGCCATCGATCGCTACATGGAATATGTCAACGACATTCATGTCAGCGGTCTGCACCTGTTGCGGCTGGTGGATGATCTGCTCGATCTGGCGCGGATCGAAACCGGCGGCTTCGATGTCAGCGCCCGACTGTGTCCGCTGGCCGAGATCGTGCGGCATCCGGTTGCCGCCGCACGCAAGCTGGCCCGCCAGGGCGGTGTTCATTTCAGCCTGGAGGCGGCACCAGAGCTGACCGAGATCCGCGCCGATCCCGATGCCCTGCCCCGCGCCTTGACGCGGCTGCTGATCGACGCCGTCGATGCGGCTCTGCCGGGTGGCACCGTCCGCCTGATCATCACCCAGCCGACCGAGACAGAAGCTGGCACCGCCGGCCACGACAACTTTTCGCGCCCGGGTACAGGCGACAACTCTCCGCGCCCGGGTACAGGCGACAGCCTGCCGCGCCCGGCGACGGGCGCCTGCCGGATCGTGGTTGAAACCGATGGCTGTCTGGCGTTGAGCGATGATCCGTCAGGGGGCGACATGACCCGGCTGACCGATCCCACCATCCATCGCCGCGACGGCACCGGCATCGATCTGCCGCTGGTGCAGGATCTGGTGGAGCTTCATGGTGGCCGCATGATGTTGCGGGCCAATGAAGCCGTTACCCGGGTGATCATCGATCTGCCAGGCTTGCGCTGAAGCCGTCGTCGTCGGCGGCCGATCGGCGGGCGGGCGATCATCGGCGGATGGGCGGGCGGCGCCGCCCTTGCCGTTCAGATGTCAGAACCGGGAACCGCGCCGCCCGGATCACATGGTCAACGCGCGCGGGAGGGGGCGCGGATCAGGCCCGCCGGAGCCGGCCGGGCAGCTTCACGGCCACGCTCGATACCGCCACCGACGGCTTCGACGGCCGCAGCACCAGCCCGCGGCCGCTGGCCTCGACATTGGCTTCAGGATACACCGCCACCACGTCCTTCAGCACTTCCTTCAGCCGGAAGGCCAGCACGCGATGGCCGCTTTCGCTGCCGAAATGGTCCGACAGGGCGTGCCAGGGCACGGTAATCTCGCGCTTCAGCGCGTGCAGGCGATAGGTCAGCCACACATACAGATCAAGCGCCAGGCTGGAATGCTTCAGCCGGGCGATGGCTTCTTCCGACAGCGGCACCGAGTGTTCCATCAGGTGCTCATAGAAAGCCTCTGACAGCTTCACATGGCGCACCCATTCGCCACCGGTTCGGAACAGATCTTCGGCGTCGCTGTCATCGCGCCACAGATCCATGCCGTCGACGATCCGCTGATCGGCCAGCCGGGCTTCGGCGGTGCCGCGTTCGAAGCGCATGGTGAATTCGCACCGCGCGATCCGCAGCGCCTGTTCGCGCACCGGGGCATAGGATCCGCGCGGGCCGCCCGATGTCGACAGCCCCATCTTGCGCAGCCAACTGGCCATGGTCGGCCCCAGATCGACCACCTGGCTCTGGCTGCGCACCGCCTCGGTCTGGAAATAGATCATGATCAGCCGCGCCTTCGTGCCATAGGGTACGCCGATGTCGACGATCTTGTCCTTCAGGGGCAGAATGCCCGGCCGGATGATCAGCTGATAGGCGCCGTTGCGCCGGACCCAGGGTTCCAGCGGGTTCTTCGGCTCCCGATGCGGCAATGCCGCCTGAGCGAAGCCCGAGTGAAGATAATTGATCGTCTCGTGCTCAAGCGACATCATCTCATGCGCCCAGCGCACCCGCCGCCGTTCGGCGGCGCTGTCGGCCGTGGCCATGACCTGATCCAGGCCGTGGAGCATGAGCTGCTGATGCACGTCCGCCATCTCGACCTCCGGGCTCGTTTCCAAGGCGTGCACCCGCCTCCGGACACGGTTATGCCTGCCGTCAATGGCAGACGATCTTCATGCCTGATCCGTCACGATCCGACTGTACACGCTTTGCTGCCTCAGGAAAGACCGCGCGGCGCTCCGCCGTCACCATGCGGCACGAATCCGTTGCAAGTTCAGCGACGCCTGTCGGCCGGTCGTGCCGATCCGGAACCTGTCGCCATTCCTGCCGCCGCATCATAGGCTTGGCGGCGATGTCGCCACAGGCCGCATCATGGGCCGCAATCGCTTTGCGTATCAAGTTCAGCGTTGTTGCAACACTCAGGAAGCCATCGCGAGCCCCGGACCGGCGGTGACCCGCGGTTATCCGCGCTTTTCCACGCTGAACTCGTAACGCCTGGCGGCCCGGCAAGCGGCCAACGCTGATGATGATACGCGCCAACGCTGATCTCGATACGCCCGGCCCGGCCGGCAGCGCTGAAGTCGCGACGCCAACCGCAGTTATCCACGCTGAAGTCGACACCCCTTCCTATAGAGACTAGATCCTATAGCTCTTCTAAACCTGATAGGGCGAGTTCGCCTGCGGCCCGTGCCCGCCGCTTCAATCTCGACCGGCATCGCAGCCATCTGCCACAACGGCCTGTATTGCCAGCCAAAAAGAGGCAGGCCGTGTTCGTCCACACCACCCTGCCGCACCTCCGGTGTTACGACTGTACGAAAATCTGCCCACAGGTCGGAGGCCGATGTATCGCTGAGTTTGATACGGTAGAGCGTTTGGCGGCATCTGGTCTTTCAACGCTGATCTTGTAACGCTTCCCAGTCCGCCGCAGTGCTGTCAAGCGGTCCAGGCGTATCAACTTCAGCGTCGATCCTGCCGCATTTCTGCGGGATACAGCGATCGGTGGCCCCTTTACGCTGAAGTTGATACGCCCAGACGCCACAACACCGAACGATCCCGATCGCGGACCTTTCAACGCTGAAGATGTAACGGTGCACGATCATCGATCATGCCGGCCAAGCCACCAGATGCCCCCGCTTCCGTTCCGAATCCCAGTCAACCATCAACTTCGCTATTGATGCGTTGATAGGCGCCATGCCATTCTGTGTCCGGATGACGATCAGGCGACACCGATACAGTCCGATCTGCATCATCATGTCCGGCATCAACAGACATGGCCAAAGATCCACGTCCTGAAAGACAGACTGATGAGGCTCTGCCAATGAATGGCGAACGCATGCGCGAACTGCGCCAGCAGCTACGCTTCAGTCAGGCTGATCTGAAGGAAGCCCTCAATCGCATGCTGCAGCGCAGCTATGACAAGCCCAAGATTTCGCGGTGGGAGAATGGCCGCGACCCGATCCCGGCCGACGTGTCGATGGCACTCAGCCGCCTGGTTGAAGGGCGTGGCCGCGAGGCGCGAACCATCGTCTTCGCCAATCAGAAGGGCGGCGTCGGCAAGACCACCAGCGCCTTGAATCTGGCCTACGCGCTCAGCCGTGGCGATCACCGGGTGCTGCTGGTCGATATGGATCCGCAGGCGACGGCCACCGTCGCCCTGCTCGCCGAAGGCGCCGTCGAGGCCTATCGTCAGGGCAAGACCATGGCGCAGGTCATTCTGGGCGACGTGCCGATCAGCCGGATCATCATCCGTGCCGGTGAAGAGATCATGCCCGATCGCGCGCCGCTCTGCGATCTGGCCGCCAGCCACATCGATCTGTCCGAAACCGATGGCCGCCGCGAACCAGGCTTCGACATCTCGCTGCGCGAGGCGCTCGACGAAGTTCGCGACCGCTATGATTTCATCGTGATCGATGCCCCGCCCAATCTGGGCATGCTGACCTGGATGTCGCTGGCGGCGGCCGATGATGTGTTCATCCCGGTGCGCACCGAGCCCTATGACACCATGGGTGTCGGCCTGATCCTGGGCACGATCAACAAGGTCCAGCGCCGCCTGAACCCGGCCTTGCGGTTGACCGGCATTCTGCCGACGCAATATGGCCGGCGCAAATCGGTCGATCGCGAGGTTCTGGCGCATCTGGTCGCCGCCATGGGCGATATCGCCCCGGTTCTGGAGCCGGTGCCCAACAGCGCCGTCTTCGGCCATGCGGCCCGCAATGGCCGTATCGCGCTGGAAGCCTCGCCATCCAGCGTTGCCACCACCGTGTATCTGAGGCTGGCGGAAGGGATCATCGGCGATACCCCCCTGCCCCGCGCCGATGTTGACAAGGCCTATGCCGGTCTTGAGGAGGAAGAGGTCTGATGGCGCCACGACGCAAGGCTCCCTCCCCGATCCTCGGTGCCGTGCGCGGCATGATCGCCGATGCGTCCGACACGCTGGTGACCGAGAGCAGCCGCTTTCGCCATACTTTCGAACTCGCCATCGATCGGGTGTCGCCCGATCCGGAACAGCCTCGTAAATATGTCGATGACGACGCCATCACCGAGCTGGCGCGCACTATGGCCGAGCATGGCCAGTTGCAGCCGATCCTGGTCCGGCGCGACCCCGGCGATCGCCGGCGCTTCATCATCGTTGCCGGTGAGCGACGCTATCGGGCGGCCGTACAGAATGGCTGGCCAGCGCTTCTGGCCATCGAGCATGAATCCGACCCTGAGATCGCAGCGCTGATCGAGAATCTGCAGCGGGTCGATCTGTCGCCGATCGACGAGGCGAGGGGGCTGGCCCGGCTGATCGAAGGTCGCGGCTGGAGCCAGTCGGAAGCGGCGGGGGTGCTGGGCAAGGCCAAAAGCGAGATCAGCGGCGTGTTGCGCATCCTGACCCTGCCTGACGATCTGCTGAATGCCGTTCTGACGTCCGAACTGGCGCTGTCGAAGAATGTGCTGGTCGAACTGGCGCGGATCGAAAGCCCGGTGGTGCGCAATCGTCTGGTGGCGCTGGCATTTCAGGGCCGGCTGACCGTCAGGGCCTTACGTGCCGCCAGGGCCGAGGACGAGTTGGCACGCGCGGAGGACAGCGCCGCTGTCACCGCCAATGACGCTGAAGTCGATACGGAGACCCCGAGCGGGCCGGCAGAGCCGACGCCACCGCGTCTGGTTCTGCGCCAGCTCGACCGGGTTTCCGCAGCACTTGAAGCCGCCGTGCGTCGTGATACACCATTGAGCCGCGCAGAGCGGGAACGGCTGGCAACCCTGCGTCGCCACATCGACCAGCTTCTTGGGTCCGAGGCGGTGTGAGCGGGGCCGCCATCTGCTGCGGGCACACGCTGAACTCGTAACGATATACCGGCGCCGATGTAACTCGGCACCGGTGCCATCGACGCTGAAGTCGATACAGGCTGGCGGGTTCAGCCGATCTGCTTGGCCATGAAGACGCGCGAAAAGCCCTCATCGACCCGGCGATCGGTTTCCTGATAGCCCAGCCTGCCATAGAGCGCGATGTTGCGCGCCATCTTCACATGGGTGTAGAGCCGCACCTGGGTCTGGCCCAGCTCCAGGGCGCGGGCGTCGACAAAACGCATCAGCCGGCGCCCCAGCCCGGTGCCTTGAGCGACGGGTGCGACGGCGACGCTGTGCAGCAGCACATGATCCGGTTCAGACATCAGAACCACCAGCCCCGCCGCCTGCCCTGGCGTGCGGTCGGACGGTATCTCGCCCGGCCCGGCGGCCAGATCGGCAATCCATACCTCCGTGCCGGGTGCGGACAGCAAAGCCGCGATGTCGTCGCCCATCGGCCCGGGCTCGCGGCCGATGATCGGGATCCACGGCCGATAGGCGGCGTCGGTCAATGCCGTGATCGTCGCTGCATCCGTCACGCCGGCCCGTCGCAGACCTGCTGCCTGCGCAGCCGGACTGGTGGTGTTCATCATCGTCGGGTTGGTGGGTGTCGGTTCCGATTGGTTGCTGGCCATGGCGTGATCCCCCGGCAGCCTGTCGCTGAAGTCGATACGTTAGCATGAACCGGCCCGGCCGTCATCGCGGCGGATCATCGCGCCAGGGCAATCGGGTGAAACTGTGCGTGACAGGGCGGAAAAAGTCTGAATCTCTCGTTGTCGACCTTTTTGGCTTGGGAGGG
>NZ_BMDZ01000030.1 GCF_014636235.1 Tistrella bauzanensis | reverse complement strand
GAGGATTCGACACCCCGAGCCTAACGGCTCAAGGCGAGCAACGCCGCTCTCCCTTTTTCAACAATGACCGGGACATCCCCCTATGCAATGGCCGCTTGAAACTGCAAATTCCTGTGCTAGGATCGCAACATCAGGGGTCATATGGGGTGGATTCGAACATGATGCATGCCGGTCAGGAAAACAGGCAGATGGTGACCCGCCTCGGGGGACGTGCGCTGTGGCGGACGCCGGTTCTCGCCCAATTCGACATCGCGGCGCATACCGAGTTCACCAACTGCGGCACCGGGGACGACGACGTCATCTGCCAGAGCGACGCTTCCTGATCCAGGTTCATATCCCTGTTGGCCGGCGGAAGATCACATGATGTCGCCCTTTTCGGGGTGCTATCGCCTCGATTCGGAATGGCCATCCGCCACACCTCGCCTGCTCGGCGCACAGCGCGATGTCACTGCCGGGAGCCGGGTTTTCGAGATGGGACCGGTACAACTGGCAGCCGCCGCCACCGGTACCAGCCGCGACGGCGGCAGCCTGCTGGCTGTGCATGGTCGGATCGACAATGCCCATGATCTGGCCGCCAGCCTGACACCGGACGGCCTGCCCCGGCATGACGCATCCCTTCTTCTTGCGATGATCAGGCACCGGGGGCCGGACGAACTGGCCCGCTGCCGCGGCGCATTCGCACTGGCTTTCCGGGACGAGGGCAACGGGCGCCTGCTGCTCGCCGCGGACCCGCTGGGCCGGCGGACAGTGTTCCACGCCCGGATCGGGGGCCTTCTGGTCTTCTCGTCCCGCTTGCGCACCCTGCTGGCCCTGCCCGGCCTGCCGCACGACCTTGACGACGGCTATCTGGCGGCCCTGCTGTCCGATGTGGTGCCGGAACCCGATGCCACGCTTTATGCCGCCATCCGGCGTGTGCCGGCCGCCTCCACGATGACCGTCGGCGCCGATGGGACACTGGCCGTGCATCGCTACTGGCAGCCCGACTGGGGCCGCCGCATCCGCCATGCCCGCGACGAAACCTATGTGGAGGAAGCACGCGCCCTGCTGGACCAGGCTGTGGCGCGACAGTTGCGTGGCCCCGGCCCCGTGGTCTGTGAATTGAGCGCAGGTCTTGATTCCGGCGCCGTGGCGGCCACCGCCGCCCGTCTGCGCGCACCCGCCACCATCCATGCGCTGACCCTGGCACCACCCGACGATGCGCCGCGGTTCAACCATCCCACCATCATCTCCGACGAGCGGCCGGGGGCCGCCGCCGTGGCCGCCCTTCATCCCAATATGGTATGGGAAGCGGTGTCACCACGCGGGCTGCGCGCGTTCGACCACGATCCCCGGCATGTTTTCCTGACCATGTCGGGGCCTGCCCGGAATGTCATGAACATCGGCTGGTTCGCCTTCTTGATGGACCGCGCCCGCACACTGGGTGCCCGCGCGGTGCTGGGCGGAACGCTGGGCAACATGACCTTGAGCTGGAACGGGCACAGCGGGCTGGCCACCATGGCGCGGCGCGGAGACTGGACGAGGCTCTGGCGGGAAGCCTCCGCCCTGGGCCGGGCGACCGGCCAATCGACGGCCGCCGTGCTGCGCCGCCGTGCGCTGAAGCCGCTGCTGCCGGCCCGCCTGCAATCCCGCCTGGATGATTATCGCGGACTGCCGCGGCCAGCGGCCGAGCGTTTCGGCGCCATCCATCCGGACTTCGCGCGCGACACCGCCATCAATGAGCGGCGCCTGGAGATGGGGCACGATTATCCGGGCTGCACCGAAACCATGCGGCGGCGCTGGCTGGGCCGGATCCAGACCCTGCCGCCCTTTCTGGACCCGATCGGCGAACTGTACGGGGTGGAACTGCGTGACCCCACCGCCGACCTGGATCTGCTGGAATTCTGCTTCGCCGTTCCGGATGAACAATATATGCGCGGCGGCACCAACCGCTGGCTGGCCCGGCGGGTGCTGGCCGACCGGCTGCCGCCGGACGTGCTGAACGAAACGCGGCGCGGCTTCCAATGCCCGGAATTCCTGCACCGTATGACATTGCAGCGCGATCGGATCGTCGAAGAGGTGGAGGCGCTGGACCGCTCGGCCCTGGCATCGCGCGTGCTGGACGTGGCCCGCATGAAACGGCTGGCGGCCGATTGGCCCACCGATGCGGCCTCGACCAACTTCGGCGAGTATGGCGCCACCCTGTATCGCGGATTGCATGTCGCACGGTTCCTCCGCTGGATCGAGGGAGGAAACGGATAAGCCGGTCCCCGTGTCATCGGGGCCGGCGACGTCCGCAGCGTCGCCAGCAACCAGCCCTACCCTTAATGAGAACACCGGCGCCACCCGCGTCCGCTTCCTGCGCAGTGCGGTCTACCGACCGCCGCGCAGCCGGGCACGAAGGCTCGCCGGCCCGCCCCGACGTCGGCTTATTTAAAGGCTTTAATCAACGCAGCCCCTTAATTAAAATAATCCAGTTTTCTTATTTAAGGACGGATCGATGCCCGCAGATCCGCGCAGGCTGGGCCATACGGTCGACACCATCATCGTCGGCGAGCGGGTGCGTGCCTTCGTGCCGCCGCCCTTGCCACCGATACCGCCGATCGACCCGCTGCCGCTTCTGCCCCTGCTCGGGCGGGCCGATCGTGCCTTGGGCCGGCTCGATGGCGTGGCATCGACCCTGCCCCGGCAGGAATTGCTGCTCTATATGTATGTCCGCAAGGAGGCCGTGCTGTCATCTCAGATCGAGGGCACGCAGTCGACCCTGACGGATCTGCTGCGTTACGAGCTTTCCGCTGAGGCCGGGGCGCCGATCGACGACGTCCGCGAGGTCTCGAACTATGTCGACGCCCTGATGTATGGGATGGAGCGTCTTCAATCCTCATCCTCTGTCCCTGCGCCTGATCCGCGAACTTCACGCCCGGTTGCTGCGCAGCGGCAGGGGCCAGTCTGCGTCACCTGGTGACGTCCGCCGATCACAGAACTGGATCGGCGGCACCCGGCCGGGGAATGCGATGTTCGTGCCGCCCCCGGTCGACCGGCTGCCCGATTGTCTCGATCAGTTGGAGCGGTTCATCCATGCCGAAGACGACCTCCCGCCGCTGATCAGGGCCGCCATGCTGCATGTGCAGTTCGAAACAATTCATCCGTTTCTGGATGGCAACGGACGGGTGGGCCGCCTGTTGATCACCCTTTATCTGCTTCAAGCCGGCGTACTCGCCCAACCCCTGCTCTATCTCAGCCTTTACCTCAAGGCCAATCGCCCGGCCTATTACCGGCATCTCCAGTCGGTGCGCGAAAACGGTGACTGGGAAAGCTGGATCGCGTTTTTCCTGACCGGCATCGCCGAGACTGCCGAGCAGGCCTGCCGGGCGGCACAAGGCATCATCGATCTTCAGCGCCAGGACAAGGACCGGGTCACCGCCGCGATCAACAACGCCGGTTCAGCCCTGCGGATTCTGGATGTGCTGCGCCAGACGCCATTCGTGACGGCGGCAAGCGCCGCACAGGCGGCCGCGATCTCCACACCCACCGCCAATTCAGCCCTCGCCCAGTTGGAAACCATCGGGCTCGTCCGCGAGGTCACCGGCCGCAAGCGCGGTCGGGTCTTCGCCTATGATGCGCTGATGGCGATCCTGTCGGAAGGCACCGAACCGATCGGCAATTGACGGGCCGGCGGGGACAGAGTCAGACATAACCCGGCGCATCGGCGTTCACCACCAGCATGCGCGCCAGCATATCGGCCATCTGGGCGCGTTCGTCCTGGCTGAACATGCGGATCAGGTGGCGTTCGGTGTTGGCGTGGTCGGCCATGGCGACATCGGCCAGGGCCACACCCTTGTCGGTCAGCTCCACGATCACGCCGCGGCGGTCGCTGCGGTCCGAGGTGCGGCGGATCAGCCCATCCTTTTCCAGCCGCAGCAGCAGGTTGGAAATGCCGCCCGACGAGAACAGCATGGTCTGCTGCAATTGCGACGGCGACAGCCGATAGGGCGCGCCTTCCACACGCAGCGTCGCCAGGATCGCATAGGCCGGGTATTTCAGCCCATGGGTGGCCAGCGTCGCGTTCACCGCTTTCAGGATCACCCCCTGCAATCTGAGAACCCGGCCGACCACGGCCTTGCCCGAGGCATCGATGTCCGGTCGCTCACGCGCCCAGCGCGCCATGCCGCGCGCGACGGTATCGAAATGCTCAGGCGCCGTGGCCGTGTGTGTGGGGGCGGCGGCGGTCTCGTCATCATCCAGCGGCGTGGCCGGATTGGTCTGCATCGGTTGGGTCTGCTCCGCGCTCATCCGTGATCCTCGATCCCGATCATAGCCCAGCCGGTCTGCTGGTCGACAGGCATGCATCGCACCCGATGGCCGATCCATGCCCATGAAACCCCCGCCGACCGGGCATTTGGCAGGAGATGCCTCACAAGTTTCTTTCTTGAAAGATAACTGAAAGAGACCTAGGCTTTCAATCGACAGGACGCGTCGATGCGACATAAAGGGCCGCCAGACGGCCCGGGGCCGGGTAATCCGCCCGCCGCAGACGCTGCTTCATGCAGGCCGACACCGATCATGCCGGGAGAGTGAGACCATGGTGACCAAACCGTCCGCCGCCGCCACACAGCGCCGCCATCGCACACGCAATGCCGCCATAACCGCCGCGGTCGCGGCCTGTCTGGCCGCCGCCATGCCGGCCGCGGCATCGGCCGAGGAACTGGTGATCGCCACCTTCGGCGGATCCTTTGCCGAAGACACCAAGACCTGCCATATCGCCGCCTTCGAGAAGGCGACCGGCGCCACAGTGGCGATGAAGGTCGGCTCGTCGGTGCAGCATGCGGCGGCGATCCGCGCCATGGGTGGCCGCAGCCAGTTCGACGTCGCCTATATGGACGACTCGCTCGCGACCCAGCTTGCCAATGAAAAGCTGTTGAGCCCGATCGACGCGGCAAAGCTGTCCAACGCCGCCGATCTGATCCCCGGCGCCTTGACCGATGGCGGCCGTTTCGTGGTGTTCATGCTGGGCGCCACGGCCCTTGCCTACAACCCCGAGATGATGCCCGAGCCGCCGACATCGTGGAGCGACCTCGCCGATCCGAAATGGGCCGGCAAGATCGCGCTTGGCGACATCACCGGCACCTCGGGCATGCAGTTCCTGCTGGCGCTGAACAAGATGCATGGCGGCACGATCGACAATGTCGATCCGGGCATTGCCGCCGCCAAGGCGCTGGCGCCGTCGGTGGTGACCTTCTACACCCAGGCCGACCAGATCGTGTCGCTGTTCGAACGCGGCGAAATCGCCATGGCGCCCTGGTATCCCGACCGGGTCGGCTCGGCCGCCGACAAGGGCGTGAAGGTGGCTGTGGCCTACCCTAAGGAAGGCGCCGTCGGCATCCGCCCGACACTCAGCGTTCCCGAGGGCGCGCCCCATCCCGATCTGGCGCATAAGTTCATCGATGTGGTGCTGTCACCCGAAGGTCAGGCCTGCTTCGCCGAACGCAAATATGCCGGACCGGTGAATACCAGGGTCGAGCTGTCCGACAAGGTGGCGGCAATCGTGCCGACCGGTGAGGCGCGCGACAATCTGTGGTTCCCCGACCCGCAGGCGGTGGCCGAGAACCTGCCCAACTGGACCCGGCGCTGGCAGCGTGAAGTGACCCGCTGACCGCCATCCGCGACACGGTTCTGTGATCGCTGTGCTTGAACCGCAGGCGCCCCCGCCTCCCTCCCCCCTGGGCGGGTATCGGCAGCCGCGGTTCCAGGCGGTGGCGGAGACGACGGGGATGCGCCCCCCGGCATCCCCGTGACCGGCCGGTCCCTCCCCCCGGCCGCTCCGCCACCCGCCTCCCCATTTCGGACCCGCCTCCCCTCTTCGAATAGGGCATTATGGCCAAGCTCACCATCGACCGTCTCCACAAGCGCTATGGCGACAGCGACGTGGTGCGCGACGTCTCCATCAGCGTTGCCGATGGCGAATTCGTCTCGCTGCTGGGGCCGTCGGGCTGCGGCAAGACCACCATCCTGCGCATGGTGGCCGGGCTGATCGAGCCCAGCGGCGGCCGCATTCTGGCCGACGACGAAGACATCACCCGGGCGCCGCCGCACAAGCGCCGGATCGGCCTGGTGTTTCAGTCCTATGCCCTGTTTCCGCATCTGACCGTGGCCGAGAACGTGGCCTTCGGCATGAAGCGCCAGGGCGTGCGCGGCGCCGAACTGGCCGGCCGGGTGAAAGAGGTGCTGGCGCTGGTGCGGCTGGATCATCTGGCCGGGCGCTATCCACGCCAGATGTCGGGCGGTCAACAGCAGCGGGTGGCCATCGCCCGCGCCGTGGCGCCGCGCCCGCGCATGCTGCTGTTCGATGAACCGCTGTCCAATCTGGATGCCCAGCTCCGCGACGAGATGCAGATCGAGCTGAAGCGGCTGCAGGGCCGGCTTGGCATCACCAGCCTGTTCGTCACCCATGACCAGTCCGAGGCGCTGTCGCTGTCGGACCGGGTCTGTGTGCTGGCCCATGGCGTGATCCAGCAATTCGATGCGCCCGAGGCGATCTATGCCCGCCCGGCCAACGGCTTCGTCGCCAGCTTCATCGGCCGCCCCAACCGCCTGTCGGGCCAAGTCGACGCCACCGGCGAAGCCGGCCGGGTGCGGATCGGACCAGCGCTGACGCTGCGCGCCACCCATCCGCAGGCCCCGGTCGGCGCCGCGGCCGAGGTCATCATCCGTCAGGAAGCCATCCGGATCAGGCCGGCCTCCGCGTCGCCGCAAGGTGATGACGACATCCCGGGGATCGTCGCCTTCCGGTCGTTCACCGGCGCGCGGGTGCAGTATGTGGTGCGGCTGGCGGGCGACGTTGAAATCATCGCCGAGACATCGTCGGCCGGGCCTGAGGCCGGCCTTGTCCCCGGTGCGCCGGTGGTGCTGTCGATCGATCCGGGTCAGGTCTTCGTGATGCCGGCGGCCACCACCGCCACGGAGGGGGCGCCATGATCATCCGCCGCCGGACCGGTGCCGCTCTGATCTCGCCGCTGGCGCTGGTGCTGATCGCCTGTTTCGCGGCACCGATCATCCTGATGCTGCCGACCAGTTTTCGCGAATATCTGCCGGGCATGGGCATCACCCCGGGCTCGTGGACGATCGACAATTACGCCCAGATCATCCTGGACGATTACTACCGCGAGGTGGTGTGGCGGACCTTCGGCCTGGGATTGCTGGTGACGGCGATCGCGCTGGCGATCGGCTATCCGCTGGCGCTGATGATCGTGCGCGGCCCGGAACGCTGGCGGGTGCCGCTGATCCTGCTGGTCGTGTTTCCGATGATGCTGAACCTGGTGGTGCGGTCATTCGGCTGGATCGCGCTGCTGGCCAATCGCGGCCTGCTCAACAACCTGTTGATCGACCTGGGGCTGATCGACACGCCACTGAAGCTGATGTTCAACATGACCGGCGTGGTCATCGGTCTGGTCCATATCTATCTGCCGTTCATGGTGCTGATGCTGGTGGCGGCGATCCAGGCGGTGCCGCGCGATGTCGAGGCCGCCGCCTCGACCCTCGGCGCCGGCCGCATCCGCAGCTTCTTCATGGTCACCCTGCCGCTGACCGCGTCCGGCATCCTCGCCGGATCGATCCTGGTCTTCGTGCTGACCATCAGCGCCCTGGTGACACCGCGCATGCTGGGCGGCGCCACCTATCGGGTGCTGGCAACCGTGATCTATGACGAATACATGCAGCTTCTGAACTGGCCGGGCGGTGCCGCCCTCGCCTTCGCGCTGACGCTGGCCGCACTGGTCATCGTCTGGGCGTCGGGCCGGCTGGCGAAGCGCTGGGGAGGCATGGCATGACCCTGGCACCCGGACGGATCGTGGCGATCATCGCGGTTCTGGTGGTGATCTTCCTGCAGGTGCCGGTGATCGTCACCATGCTGGCCGCGGTCAGCACCACGTCTTATCTCACCATCCCGCCGCAGGGCCTGACCCTGCACTGGTTCGCCGAGGTGTTGAGCGACCCTGAATACCTGAAGGCGATCCGGCTCAGCCTGATCCTGGCGGTGTCGTCGACCACGCTGTCGCTGGTACTAGGCGTCGCCGCCGCCTGGGCGATCCATTCCCGCGCCCTGCCGGGATCGGAGGCGATCGCCTCGTTCCTGATGGCGCCGCTGGTGTTCCCCTCGGTCGTGATCGGCGTCGCCCTGCTCCAATATGTCAGCCTGCTCCGGCTCTATGGCGGCACCGGCGTGCTGATCGCGGCCCATGTCGTGATCACCGTGCCCTATATCGTGCGCGCCGCCCTTTCAAGCCTGGGCGGTGTCGACCGGTCGCTCGAAGAGGCGGCGCGGGTGCTGGGCGCCACCGGTTTCGAGGCCTTCCGCCTGGTGACCCTGCCGCTGATCCGCCCCGGTCTGGTCGCGGGCGCGCTGTTCGCGCTGGTCACCTCGCTCGACAACGTGCCGGTCACGATCTTCCTGCTCGCCCCCGGCCAGCAGACCCTGCCGGTGCTGATCTTCTCGTCGGTCGAACACGGCGTCGATCCCGGCGTCGCCGCCATCTCGACGATCATGATCATCCTCACCGGCCTGATCCTGCTGATCGCGGAACGCCGCACCGGTTTCCACCGCTTCGTCTGATCGCCTGAATCATCCTGTGTTGCCCGGCCCTTTCCTGACGGAATCCGATCCCATGTCCTGTCATCCCGATGGCTTTCCGCTGTTCCTGACCTTCGACCTCGACGCCGAGACCATGTGGACGGCGCGCGATCCCAACAACGCCAACCGGCCGATCCTGATGTCGCAGGGCGCCTATGGCTGGAAGGTCGGCATCTGGCGGATCCTCGACCTGCTCGACCGCTATGGCATCAAGTCGACCTTCTTCGTGCCCGGGCTGGTGATGGAACAGCGCCCGCAAGTGGTGGAGGCGCTGCTGGAGCGCGGCCATGAAATCGCGCATCACAGCTGGAGCCATGCCTGGATCGTCAACCTCAGCCCTGAACAGGAGCGTGAGGAAATGGAACGCGGCATCGAGATCATCAAGCGGATGACCGGCCGGGCACCGCGCGGCTGGCGCTCGCCCGCCGCCGAGTTCAGCGCCATCACCATGGATCTGCTGGTCGATTACGGCTTCGACTATTCGTCGAACTTCTTCGACGATGACAGCCCCTATCTGCACAGCCACAAGGGCCGGCCCACAAAGCTGGTGGAGCTGCCCTTCCGCTGGGTTCTGGATGACGCGCCGTTCTTCCAGTATTCGATCGTCCTGCCCGGCCGCACGCTTCAGGCGCCATCGGCGGCGCTGGAGGCCTGGACGCTGGAATTCGACACGCTTTATGCCGAGGGCCGGATGATGATGCTGGGCATGCACCCCCAATTGATCGGTCAGCCATCGCGGCTGACGCTTCTGGACGGCATCATCAAGCATGCATTGGCGCATAGCCGCGTCGTGATCGGCCGCTGTGACGAGCTGGTCGATGCCATGCGGCCGGGGCTGGAGGCCGCGCGGCCATGATGACCGGGCGCCGGGTGCTGGTGACCGGCGGCGCCAGCGGTATCGGCCTTGCCTGCACGGCCATGCTGGCCGCGCGCGGGGCGCATGTCGCCGTGCTTGATCGCGACGCGGCGGCGCTGGCAGCCCTTGCCCTCGACCGCGTCACCGGCCATCAGGCGGATGTGGCCGACAGTGCCGCGGTTCTGGCGGCGGTCGATGCCGCGGCGGCCGCCATGGGTGGCATCGACGGCGTGGTCTGTGCCGCCGGCATCGATCATGAACAGCCGCTGGACCGGATCGACGATGCCGGCTGGGCGCGGTCGATCGGCGTGAACCTGACCGGACCGATGCTAACCGCGCGGGCGAGCCTGCCGCATCTGCGTGCCGCCGGCGGAGGCGCCATGGTGTTCGTGTCCTCGGCCGCCGGCCTGATGCCGATCGCCGGCCGGGCGGCGTATTGCGCGGCCAAGGCCGGCCTGGTGATGCTGGGCAAGTCGCTGGCCATGGAACTGGCCGCCGACGGCATCCGGGTCAACAGCATCTGCCCCGGCGCCATCGACACTCCACTGTTCCGCACATCCTGGGAGCCCCGGCCCGATCCACAGGCGGCGCTGGAGCGTATCCGCGCCCGCTATGCCCTGGGCCGGATCGGCACGCCCGACGAGATCGCCGGCGCGGTGCTGTGGCTGCTGGGGCCCGAGGCCGGCTATGTCACCGGCATCGCGCTCGCCGTCGATGGCGGCCGCAGCTTTCACTGATCGCGAAAGGCTTGAAGGCGATGCAGCGGTTTTCCGACAGGCTGGTGATCGTCACCGGTGCCGCCAACGGCATCGGTGCCGCGACCGTGCGCCGCTTTCTGGCGGAAGGCGCCAGGGTGGTGGGTGTCGATCTGGATGGCGAGGGGCTGGCCCAGGTGTTCGCCGGCGCCGGTGACCGGGGGTTGGCGGTCGCCGGCGACTGCACCGATCCGGCCGTGCTGGGCCGGGCCTATATCATGGCCACCGACCGCTTCGGGCCGGTCGACGTGCTGTTCAACAATGTTGGCCAGAGCGCGCGCGAGCGTGCCGGCCCGTTCCATGCCTCGGAAGAAGGCGTCTGGCGCTTCGTGCTGGAGATCAGCCTGATGACCACCCTGCGCATGACCAGGCTGGTCCTGCCGGCGATGCGCGAGCGCGGCCAGGGCCGGATCGTCAACATGTCGAGCGATGGCGCACTCGCGGGCGATGCCGGCATTGCCGATTATGCCGCCGCCAAGATGGGCGTGATCGGCTTCACCCGGGCCGTGGCGCGCGAGAACGCCGCCCATGGCATCACCGTCAACGCCGTGGCACCGGGCGCCATCGCCACCCGCGCCCATGATCGGCTTACACCCCAGGTGGTGGAGCGCATCAAGGCCGCGACGCCGGCCGGCTATGTCGGCACGCCCGACGACGTGGCCGGCGTGGTCGCCTTCCTCGCCAGCGACGACGCCCGCTACGTCACCGGCCAGACGCTGCTGATCGATGGCGGCCGCTGGATGCTCTGATCGCCGCCGCACGTCGCCACCGTAACGACAGGAACCGCAGATGCCCCGCACCGACACGTCTTCTGGCACCGACCTCACCGCCATGACCGCCCGTGACCTCGCCGCAGCCATCCGCAGCCGCGCGATGTCGCCGGTGGAGGTGACCGAGGCGGTGCTGGCGCGGATCGAGGCACGGGCCGATCTGAACGCCTTCATCACCGTCACAGCCCGGGAGGCACGGGCCGAGGCGCGCGCCGCCGAGGCGCTGGTGATGGCGTCCGACGATCCGGCATCGCTGCCGCCGCTGCTGGGCGTGCCCTATTCGGTGAAGGATCTGACCGCCACCCGGGGCGTGCGCACCACCATGGGATCGGCGATCTTTGCCGACAATGTGCCGGGTGAGGATGCGGTGGCCGTGGCCCGCGCCCGCGCCGCCGGTGCAATCCTGATCGGCAAGACCACCACACCGGAATTCGGCCACAAGCAGGCGGCGGATGCGCCGATCTTCGGCCGGACGCTGAACCCGATCGACCCCACCGTCACCTGCGGCGCGTCCAGTTCCGGTGCCGCCGTGGCGGTGGCCGCCGGCATGGGGCCGATCGCGCTTGGCACCGATGGCGGCGGCTCGATCCGGATTCCGGCCGCCTGCTGCGGCATCGTGGGGCTGAAGGCGACGCTGGGCCGCATTCCGCATCTGGCGCTGCCGGATCTGTTCGCGGCCAATTCCTTCGTCGGGCCGATGGCCCGCGACGTGGCTGATACCCGGCTGCTGTTCGATGCCATATCCGGGCTGGATGCCCGCGATCCCTGGGGCCAGGGCGCCCTGCCGGCCGAGCGGCGGATCACCACTCTGGAAGGGCTCAAGGTCGCCTATCTGCCGCGCTGCGGCACACGGGTGGACCCGCGGGTTCTGGCGGCAACCGA
Source organism: Tistrella bauzanensis (assembly GCF_014636235.1). Taxonomy (NCBI): domain Bacteria; kingdom Pseudomonadati; phylum Pseudomonadota; class Alphaproteobacteria; order Geminicoccales; family Geminicoccaceae; genus Tistrella; species Tistrella bauzanensis. The sequence continues at coordinate 53,536 of NZ_BMDZ01000030.1, read as the reverse complement.
TGCCGTGATCACCCGCATGGCCCAGGCGGGCGCCCAGATCCACGAGATCGAGATCGATTTCGCCGCCGAGGAACGACATTTCCTGGTGGTGCTGCAAAGCGGGCTCGCGGCACGCGTCGGGCCGCATCTGGCCCGGTTCCGCGACCGCATGGACCCGTCGCTGGTGATGACGATCGAAAAGGGGATGGCCCATTCGGCGATCGACTTTCAGGCCGCCGCCGCCGCCCGCACCGCCATCTTCACCCGCATCCAGGCCGAGCTGTCACGCGCCGACGTGATCATCTCGCCCACCCTGACCGCGCCGCCGCTGCCGGTCGATCAGGATCCCAACGGCATCGTGACCATCGATGGCGAGCCCGCCGGCACCATCCGTGGCGCCTGGTATCCTTATACCTTCCCGCTGAACCTGACCGGCCATCCGGCCCTGTCGATGCCCTGCGGCACCACCCCCGACGATCACCTGCCGATCGGCTTGCAGATCATCGGCCGCTGGCATGACGACCACTTCATCCTGGACGTGGCCGGGCTGGTGGAGGCGCTGGACGGCCCCAGGGCATAAGCCCAGGGCCGCCGGCTCAGCCCCGCTTCGGAATGCCGCCGCGGGCGAGCGCGTCGGCGCGTTCGTTCTCAGGATGGCCGTCATGACCACGGACCCATTGCCAGTCCACCTTGTGGGCACGGGCCAGTTCGTCCAGTTGCTGCCACAGATCGGCGTTCTTCACCGGCGCCTTGGCCGCGGTCTTCCAGCCATTGCGCTTCCAGCCGTGGATCCATTTGGTGATGCCGTCGCGGACATAGGTGCTGTCGGTCCAGATCCGGATCGTGGTCGGGCGCTTCAGCGCGCGCAGCGCCTCGATCGCGGCCATCAGCTCCATGCGGTTGTTGGTGGTCTGGGCCTCGCCGCCGTTCATCTCGCGCTCAAGTTCGCCCCAGCGCAGCACCACGCCCCAGCCGCCGGGGCCGGGATTGCCGGAACAGGCGCCGTCGGTGAAGGCTTCCACGATCCGCTTCGGCGGCACCGTGTCTCCGGCGGTGGCGGCGTCAGTCAAGGCCATAGGCTCCGGGACCGGTGACGCTGCGGTGAAAGCGCAGCTTGTGGAGATATTCCAGCGGATCCTTGGGCTTCACCAGCGCCCCCTCGACACGGTTGAGCCAGTCATGGGCGCGGGTGAGCAGAAACCGCATCGCCGCCCCTTCCGCCAACAGCGGCAGGCTGGCGAGTTCGGCGTCTGAAAACGGCCGGACCGCGCGATAGGCGCCCAGCATCAGCCGCGCCTTGGTGATGTTGAACTGCCCGTCCGGCTCGAAGCACCAGGCATTGATGCAAATCGCGATTTCATAGGCGAAGGCATCGGAACAGGCGAAATAGAAGTCGATGATCCCCGAGACCCGGTCGGCGCGTTCATAGAACACGTTGTCGGGAAACAGATCGGCATGGATGGTGCCGGAAGGCAGATCATGCGGCCAATCTGCCGCCAGTGTCGCCATGCTGGCCGCGACCTCACGCGACAGGCCCGGCGTGATCTCGTCGGCGCGGGCCCCGATGCCGCCGGCCAGGCTCTGCCAGCCGGCCAGCGCCAGGGTGTTCGGGCGGTGCATCGGAAAATCGGCGGTCGCCAGGTGCAGTTCCGCCAGCGCCGTGCCCAGCGCCCGGCAATGGGCGGGCACGATCCGGGTGGGGCCACGGCCGGGCAGGAAGGTGAAGATCGCCGCCGGCTTGCCGGCCAGTTCGGCCAGCGCGCGGCCCTGGCGATCCTGCACCGGCTGCGGGCAGCGGATGCCGCGACGGGTCAGGTGATCCATCAGCCCCAGAAAATACGGCAGATCCGCCGGATCGACCCGTTTTTCATAGACGGTCAGGATATAGCGCCGGCCACCGGCGGCCAGAATCCAGTTGGAATTCTCCACCCCCTGCTGAATCCCGGCCAGTCCCTGGAACGGCCCGATGTCATAGCCAGCCAGCAGCGCCCGCATCTCGTCGTCGGCGACCGCCGTGTAAACCGCCATCTCAGGCCCCCTGCATCATCGTGTCACGCGTACCGGCCGCAGGCGTCACCGGTTCAGATCCGGCGGCAGCTTGAACACCACGCCCTCCTCGGCCGTGACCACCCGCTCGATCACCACCGGGCCGCGGGCGCGGAAGGCCGCGATCACCTGCTCGACCAGAATCTCAGGGGCCGAGGCCCCGGCCGAGATGCCGATGCGGGTGACACCGGCCAGCCGGTCCCAGTCGATCTCGTCCGCGGTCTGGATCAGCCGGGCATTGGCGCAGCCCGCAGACGCCGCGGTCTCCACCAGCCGGCGCGAATTCGACGAATTGGGCGCGCCGATCACCAGCACCGCCTGAACGCTGGCCGCGATCTGCGCCACCGCTTCCTGACGGTTGGTGGTGGCATAGCAGATATCCTCGCGCTTCGGCCCGGCGATATCGGGAAAGCGCCGGCGCAGCACCGTGACGATGCCGGCGGTGTCGGCCACCGACAATGTGGTCTGGGTGGCATAGGCCAGCGGCAGACCGCCCTTGGCCGGCGCATAAGCCTCGGCATCGGCCACGGTTTCGATCAGCTCGACCGCGCCATCGGGCAACTGACCCATGGTGCCGATCACCTCCGGATGGCCGCGATGGCCGATCAGCAGCACATGGCGGCCGTCACCATGATGGCGTTCCGCCTCGCGATGGACCTTCGAGACCAGCGGACAGGTGGCATCGATCGCCAGCAGCTTACGGCGGGCGGCCTCCAGCGGTACCGCCTTGGGCACACCATGGGCCGAGAAGATCACCGGCACGTCGTCGGGCACCTCGTCCAGTTCCTCGACGAACACCGCGCCCTTGGCCACCAGATCCTGCACCACGGTCTTGTTGTGGACGATTTCGTGACGAACGTAAACCGGGGCGCCGAACCGCTCGATGGCCCGCTCGACGATCTGGATCGCCCGGTCGACGCCGGCGCAGAAGCCGCGCGGCTCGGCCAGGACCAGGGTGACGGGGGCCGCCGCAGGGGCGGCGGTCGGGGAGGCGGGGTTGACCACCTGGGTCATCGCATCGACGCTCCGGATCAGGATGGGGCCGGACCTTGGCGGCCGGTCGCTCATGAGGGGCGCAACCCGCCGGTCGGGCGGTTCCGGTCGGGCGCGTCACGGGCTCAAGGGTGCGGTATGGCATGCCGGGCCTTGAAGTTCAACACCATGCGCCCGCAGCGGCGCCCGGCCCGGCGCATCGACGGAGGCTTGCCGCAGCCTTGCCACGGCCGTTACACTTATGCGTGCCTACGGTCCATATATCACAACTCTTGCGCGCCACATCACGTCAGGCGGCTCTCTGCGGGCGTGACAGCTTTATGCGGGCGTGACATGGGGCCGTAGCAGCATCGAATGATCGCCGGCCCACCGGCGACGACATCGTGTGAACCGGGCGACCGCATGGGCCAGGCCCTGGCGGCGCCCAATGGGGATGACTGACCAGATGACGACCGAACCGATCATGGAACCGGTGGTGGCCCAGGCCGAGCCCTATGAGGTGGTGGTGACGGCAGGCCGCACCTATTGGTGGTGCTCCTGCGGCCTCAGCAAGAAGCAGCCCTTCTGCGACGGCACCCACAAGGGCACCGGCCTGTCGCCGCTGGCCTGGAAGGCCGAAGAGGACGGAACCGCCTGGTTCTGCGGCTGCAAGAAGACCGGCGGCCATCCGATGTGCGACGGCAGCCATAACGGTCTGTGACCGTCATCATCGCAATCGTGACCGGACCCGTGTCATGAGACGAGGCAGACACGCGCGGGCGGCGGCATTGCGCGCCCGCGCGGCGTCGCTATACAGTGGCGCATATCTGCACGCCCATGCGGCAACGATCACGGAGCGCTTCGTCGTGGCACAGCCCAATTCCGCGTCCGGTCCCGGGACCACCCTGAAGACCGGCGGCCGCGGCCGCCGCCGCCTGCTGGGCGCCGCCGCGATCGCGCTGGCGGCCACCACCGCCGGTTGCGGCGCCTTCAGTCGCGCCGAACCGCCGGTCTGTCCGCGGGTGGTGGTGCTGCGCGAAACGTCGCAGGCGGTTCAGATCGTGCCCGGCGCGACCGACGTCACCGGCGTGCGTTTCCTGGGCCGCATCGCCGATGCGCAATGGAACTGCGACGCCGATACCGATGACGGCCGGCGCTATATCGACGTGGCGCTGACCCTGGTGATCGATGTCGAACGCGGCCCCGCCGCCCCCGGCGACACCGGCACAGCCTTCGACTATTACGTCGCGGTGACCGATCGCGACCAGACGATCCTGAACAAGCAGGTCTTCCGCTCGGACCTGCCGCTGCCGGCCGACCGGCTGAAGGCGGCGGCACAAGAGGAACTCAGCATCCGCGTGCCGCTGACGGCCGGCACCTCGGGCGCCGATTACGCACTGATGGTCGGCTTCCAGCTCAGCCCCGAACAGCTGGAATTCCAGCGCGGCCATGCGCGCGCGGTGCGCTGATGACCACACGCCTCGTTCGCTGACAGGGACGTGCAGAACAGCCGGGACGTGCAGGACAGATTGTGCGGTGCCGACGCCTCGTGTATCTTGGGGGCGCTCGGAGGCTACGTGACAGTCGAACCCTGTGGGAGAGCGCGATACCGCACCCGGCCCTGAACGGCCGGGGGTGATGTGGCATTGCCGCCGAAGGAGCAACCGGCCCCGGTAAACTCTCAGGCACCAGGGACCGCAGGGGAATGTCACTCTGGAAAGCAGGCGTCGCAATCGATCGCGGCGCCTCACCGAAGGGGTAAGTGCACCGGCGACCTCACCGCGCGGATCGTCCGCGCGGCGGGACTTGCCGACCGCACAATCTTTCAGGTCCGAAGACAGAGCGGGGTCATCTCCGGGGACGGAACGGCAGGGATGCCGGCACCGGACCTGGGAGATGCGCGGCCGCTTTCCTGTTTGACGGAGCGACCTGATGTCCGGCACGGACAAGACCGCCGTATCGCCTGCCACCCATGCACCCGATCCCGAGACGTCGACCGCCGATGCCGATGTCGCGCGCACACCGCTCTACGACCTGCATGTCGCCCTCGGCGGCAGGATGGTGCCGTTCGCGGGCTATCTGATGCCGGTCCAGTATCCCGATGGCATCAAGGTCGAACACCTGCACTGCCGCGCCGCGGCCGGGCTGTTCGATGTCAGCCATATGGGTCAGGCGCGGATCACCGGCCCCGATGCCGCCGCCGCCCTGGAAACCATGGTTCCGGGCGACATCACCGGGCTCGGCACCGGGCGGATGCGCTATACCCAGCTCACCACCCCTGAGGGCGGCATCCGCGACGACCTGATGGCGACGCGGTTCCAGACCCATGTCTTTCTGGTGGTGAATGCCGCCTGCAAGGCCGATGATTTCGCCCATATCGCCGCCCATCTGCCCGCCGGCCATGCGCTTGAGGTGCTGGACGACCGGGCCTTGATCGCGGTGCAGGGGCCGGCGGCCGAAGCGGTGCTGTCGGCTCATGCCCCGGATGCGGCGGCGATGACCTTCATGTCGATGATGGCGCTCGACATCGCCGGCACGACATGTCTGGTCAGCCGGTCGGGCTATACCGGCGAGGATGGCTATGAGATTTCGGTTCCCGCCGACCAGGCCGATGCCCTGGCCCGGCTGCTGCTGGCCGATGACCGGGTGAGGCCGATCGGGCTTGGCGCCCGCGACAGCCTGCGTCTGGAAGCCGGGCTTTGCCTCTATGGTCATGACATCGATCTTGTCACCAACCCGGTCGAGGCCGGGCTGGGCTGGTCGATCGCCAAACGCCGGCGGGTGGCCGATGCCGGCTATCCCGGCGCCGCGGTGATCGCCACGGCCTTCGCCGACGGCCCCGCCCGCCGCCGTGTGGGCCTGCTGCCCGACGGCCGGGTGATCGCGCGGGAAGGCACCGCGGTTCTGGATGGCAACGGCGCCACCATCGGCCATGTCACCAGCGGCGGTTTCGGCCCCAGCGCCGACGGCCCGATCGCCATGGCCTATATCCGCGCGGATCTGGCGGCGGCCGGCACGGCTGTGTCGCTGGATATCCGTGGCAAGGCGCGACCCGCGACCGTTGCCGCCATGCCCTTCGTGCCGCACCGCTACAAGCGCTGACGATATCGGCCGCGCCCGCCGGCGCGCCCGACCGCCGCAATGCATGCCCCCGCGCCCACAGAACACCACCCCGCCCCACCAGGGAACAGCGAGTTTTCTCATGAGCACTCGGCACTTCACCAAAGACCATGAATGGATCGACCTCGACGGCGAGGTCGCGACCATCGGTATCACCGATTACGCCCAGGGCCAGCTTGGCGATGTGGTGTTCGTCGAACTGCCCGAGGTCGGCCGCACGCTTGCCGCCGGCGACGACGCCGCGGTGGTCGAATCGGTCAAGGCCGCATCCGACGTCTATGCGCCGATCGACGGCGAGGTGGTTGCCGGCAACGAGGCGGTGGTCGACGACCCAAGTCTGGTCAACAGCGACCCCGCCGGCGAGGGCTGGTTCTTCCGCATGCGCGTGACCGATGCGGGCCAGTTGGACGAGTTGATGGATGAAGACGCCTACGCGGCCTATATCGCCGGGCTGGAGTGACATCATGCGTTATCTGCCGCTGACCGGAGCCGATCGCGCGGAGATGCTCCGCGTGGTCGGGGCCCCGGCGATCGATGCCCTTTATCGTGACGTACCGGCCGGCATGCTGCACGGCACCGACGCCTTCGACCTTGCCGACGGCAAGGGCGAGTTTCAGGTCGAGCGCGAGATGCAGGCCTATGCCCGCGCCAGCCGCTCGGCCGGCGACGGCCCGTTCTTCGTGGGCGGCGGCCTGTATCGCCACCACGTGCCGGCCGCCGTCGACCATCTGATCCAGCGGTCGGAATTCCTGACCGCCTATACCCCCTATCAGCCTGAAATCGCCCAGGGCACCTTGCAGACCCTGTTCGAGTTCCAGACCCAGGTGGCGTTGCTGACCGGCATGGACGTGGCCAATGCCTCGCTCTATGACGGCTCGACCGCCGCGGCCGAGGCCGGAATGATGGCGGTGCGCATCACCCGTCGCAACAAGGTGGTGGTGGCCGGATCGGTGCACCCGCATTACCGCGCCGTGGTCCGCAATCAACTGGGCTTCGCCGGCATCGAGGTCGATCTGGCCCCGGCCGATCCACGGGCCGAGGACGACATCATGGCCCGGGTCGATGCCGGCACCGCCGCCGTCATCGTCCAGAACCCCGGCTTCTTCGGCCATGTCAGCGACCTGACGACGCTGGCCGACGCTGTCCACGCCAAGGGCGCGCTGCTGGTGGTGGCGGTGACCGAGGCGGTGTCGCTGGGCGCGATCGAAAGCCCCGGCGCCATGGGCGCCGACATCGTGGTCGGCGAGGGCCAGAGCTTCGGCAACATGCTCACCTTCGGCGGCCCCACCGTCGGATTATTCGCCACCCGGTCGAAATTCCTGCGCCAGATGCCGGGCCGGCTGTGCGGCGAAACCGTGGATGCCGATGGCCGCCGCGGCTTCGTGCTGACACTGTCGACCCGCGAGCAGCATATCCGCCGCGACAAGGCGACCAGCAATATCTGCACCTCGGCGGGGCTCTGCGCCACCGCCTTCACCATTCATGTGGCGATGCTGGGTGAACAGGGCGTCACCCATCTGGCGGCGCTGAACCATGCCCAGGCGTCGCTGGCCGCCGACCGGCTGGCGGCGGTGCCGGGCGTCACCCTGGTGAATGACAGCTTCTTCAACGAGTTCACCCTCGATCTGGGTCGACCATCGGCCCCGGTGGTCCAGCGTCTGGCCGATCGCGGCATCCTGGCCGGCATCGCGCCCGCGACTCTGGATGGCGTGGAGGGCGATGCCGACCGTCTGGCCTCGCTGCTGGTGGTCGCCGTCACCGAACTCGTCACCGAGGACGACGTCGAGGCCCTGGCCGCAGCACTTGCAGAGGAGTTGGCGGCATGACCGCGATCGATCGTTCGCAGGGCCGCGTCGCGCGTGACACTGCCGACGCCGATGCCTCGATGGTCCCTGAGACCGAGACCGGCAACCGGGCGCTTCAACTCGAAGAGCCGCTGATCTTCGAACAGGGCACCCCCGGGCGGATCGGCGTGGATCTGCCGCCGGTGCCGGCCGCCACCAGCCGGCTGGGCGGCACTGCCCGCAAGGGCGCCATCGGCCTGCCCGACCTGGCGGAGCCGCAGGTGGTGCGCCATTTCGTGCGCCTGTCGCAGAAGAATTATTCCATCGACAGCGGCCTGTTCCCGCTGGGCTCGTGCACCATGAAGTACAATCCGCGCCTGAATGAAAAGGTGGCACGGATGCCGGGCTTCGCCGATCTGCACCCCCTGCAGCCGGTGTCGACCATCCAGGGTGCGCTGGGTGTGATGGCCGAGCTGTCCGACTGGCTGATGCGGCTGACCGGCATGGCCGAGATCACACTCGCCCCCGCCGCCGGCGCCCATGGCGAGCTGGCCGGGCTGATGGCGATCCGTGCCGCCCACGTCGCGCGCGGCGATGCCCGCAAGCGGGTGATCGTGCCCGACAGCGCCCATGGCACCAACCCGGCATCGGCGGTGCTGTGCGGCTATACCGTCGAGAGCATCCCCGGCACCGAGGACGGCCGGGTGGATGTGGCGACGCTGAAGGCGGCGCTCGGCCCCGATGTCGCGGCCGTGATGCTGACCAATCCAAACACCTGCGGGCTGTTTGAACGTGATGTCCGCGCCATTGCCGACGCGGTGCACGAGGTGGGCGCCTATTTCTATGGCGACGGCGCCAACTTCAATGCCATCGTCGGGCGCGTGAAGCCGGCCGAGCTTGGCTTCGACTGCATGCACATCAACCTGCACAAGACCTTCTCCACGCCGCATGGCGGCGGTGGTCCGGGCTCCGGCCCGGTGGTGTTCGCGGAAAGCCTGGCGCATGTCGCGCCGGGGCCGCGCATCGGCAAGGCGGATGATGGCAGCTATACCGTCGATGCCGTGCCGGGTGGCGGCGCCGTCGGCCGGCTGAAGGCATTCTTCGGCCAGATGGGCATGTTCACCCGCGCCCTCGCCTATATGAAAAGTCTGGGCCGCGACGGGCTGCACACCGCATCCGGCGATGCGGTGCTGGCGGCCAATTATCTGATGGTGCGGCTGTCGGACGAGATGAGCCCGGCCTTCGACGGCCCGGCCATGCATGAATGCCTGTTCGACGACAGCTTCCTGGATGGCACCGGGGTCAGCACGCTCGATTTCGCCAAGGCGATGATCGACGAGGGCTTCCACCCGATGACCATGTACTTCCCGCTGGTGGTGCATGGTGCGATGCTGATCGAACCGACCGAGACCGAATCGAAGCAGGCGCTGGACCAGCTGGTCGATGCGCTACTGTCGCTGGCCCGGCGCGCCAAGGCCGGCGAGGCGGCGATGTTCCACGCCGCCCCCCGTTACGCGCCGCGCCGCCGCCTGGACGAGACGTTGGCGGCCCGCAAGCCGATCCTGCGCTGGACACCGCCGGTGGATGCCCGCGCCGCCGCCGAGTAGGATGGTACCAGGCACATCGCGTACCAGTCAGGCCGTACCAGTCAGGCCTCGTCACACACTCCCCCGTGTGACGAGGCCTTCGACATTTCAACGGGTGCCGAACAGCCGGTCGCCGGCATCGCCAAGGCCAGGGCGGATATAAGCATTCTCGTCCAGGCAGCGGTCGACAGCGGCCACATAGACCGGCACCTGCGGATGGGCACGGGTGAACACCGCCAGCCCTTCGGGTGCCGCGATCAGGGCCATGAAGCGGATCTGCTCGTCAGCCACGCCATGACGGTTCAGCACATCGACCGCATGCACCGCCGAATTGCCGGTGGCCAGCATCGGGTCGACCAGAATGAAGGTGCGGCCCTCGGCCTTTGGCAGCTTCACCAGATATTCCACCGGCTCCTTGGTGTTCTCGTCGCGATACAGCCCGACATGACCGATGCGCGACGCCGGCATCAGCTCGGTCAGCCCGTCGGCCATGCCGAGCCCGGCGCGCAGGATCGGCACCACAGCGACCTTTTTGCCCTCGATCACCGGTGCCGCCACCCGTTCCAGCGGTGTCTCGATCTCCTCATGGGTGATCGGCAGGCTGCGGGTGATCTCGTATCCCATCAGCAGGGCGATTTCGCGCAGCAATTGGCGGAAGGTCTTGGTCGAGGTGGCAAGATCGCGCATATGGCTGAGCTTGTGCAGGATCAGCGGATGGTCCAGCACGTGCAGGTTTGGAAACCGCGTGGCGAAATCCCGGTCAGAGCCGGCATGGGCGTCGGTGGCGGCGGTCTCGGTCATCTGGGCTCCGCGACGTGGTGGCGATGGTGGGGCGATAGACGATGGCCGGCAACGCAGAGCGCCGCCGGCCATCGGTCAGACTAGCAGAAACGGTCGATCAGTCAGAGCCCGGATCAGAGCTGGCCAAGCAGAGTGTCGGCATCGCTGACCTCGAAGGCCCCGCCCTTCTCGACATTGAGGTGCTGAACCACCCCGTCCTTGACCAACATCGAATAGCGCTGCGAGCGCAGGCCCATGCCGAAGCCCGAGCCGTCGAGGGTCAGGCCGACCGCCTTGGTGAAGTCGCCATTGCCATCGGCCAGCAGCCGCACGCTGCCATCCACCGACTGCGCCTTGCCCCAGGCGCCCATGACGAAGGCGTCATTGACCGAGATGCAGACGATCTCGTCGACACCCTTGGCCTTGAAGGCATCGGCCTTTTCAACGAAGCCCGGCAGGTGACGAGCCGAGCAGGTGGGGGTGAAGGCACCCGGCACCGCGAACACGGCAACCGTGCGGCCGCCGAACAGCTCGTCGGTGCTGATCTTGGCCGGGCCGTCCGCGGTCATTTCCACCAGCGTCGCTGCGGGAATCTTGTCGCCGGTCGTGATCGACATCTGTCGCTCTCCTGGTTGCTGTCTGTCACCCGCCGGCCGGTTCTTGACGTGATCACCGGCAGCCGGCCGGGTCCGACCACATTTAAGGCGCGATCGGGTGACAGGTGCAAGCGCGGCTTGCGCTGTCAGCCGCCGGAGGTGCCAGGGGTCGCCGCCGCGCGCGCGATCGCGCCGGTCACGGCATCCGCGGTCAGCAGTTCCGGCAGCACCAGCCCCTGCGGTGCCGCCGGACCATAGACCACGTTGAACGGAATGCCATAGCGGCCGAAGCCTTCCAGATAAGCGGAAATCGCCGGATCGGGCCGGGTCCAGTCGGCCTTCATCGCCACCACCGCCGGATCGGCGATGCGGCTGGCGACCGGGTCGACCGTCAGCACCCGTTGCTCGTTGACGATGCAGGTTACACACCAACTGGCGGTGACGTCGACGAACACCACCCGTCCGGCCGCGACCTCGCCGGCGATGATGTCGGGCTGGAATGGCACCCAGGGGCCATCGGCCGCCAGCGCCTGAAAGCCGCGCGCCGCCGGCGGTGGCGCCAGAACCGCAATCGCAATCGCCGCGGTCGCAAGCCCAGCCACGCCCGCCCAGCGCAGCAGCCGCGCCTTGGCGATCACCGCCGGCAGGGCGGCGGCCAGGGCCGCCAGCGCCACGACGGCGGCGGCCGGCCCTGGCCCCACCAGATCGGCCAGCACGAAGCCCAGCCAGATGGCGGTGCCGGCCAGCCCCAGCCCCATGGCGGTCTTCACCCACAGCATCCAGCGCCCCGGACGCGGCAACAACCGGATCGCCGCCGGCACCGCCGCGATCAGCAGATAGGGCAGCGCCATGCCGATGCCCAACGCCAGGAACACCGCCAGGATATCACCGGTGCCGCCGGCCAGCGCGAAGCCCAGCGCGGTGCCCACGAACGGTGCCGAACAGGGGGTCGCCAGCAGGGTGGCGACCACGCCGCTGATCAGCGCCTGCCCGGGCCGGGGGCCGCCTGTACCCACCGCCTCGCGCGCCAGGCCGCCCGACAGGGTCGGTGCGCGGATGGTGAAGGCACCAAGCTGCGAGGCCGCAAACAGCGCCATGGCCAGGATCATCAGGCCGATGAACACCGGCTGCTGGAACTGGACGCCCCAGCCCACGGCGATGCCGGCGGTCTTCAGGCCCAGCGCCAGCGCCGCCAGCGCCAGGAATGACAGGATGATGCCGGCGGCCGTGGCCAGCAGGCTGATGCGGACATGACCGCGGCTCAGCCCCCGCGCCGCCACCAGCCCCATCAGCTTGATCGACAGCACCGGCAGCACGCAGGGCATGATGTTCAGGATCAGTCCCCCGGCCAGACCGATCAGCACCGCCGCGATCAACCCGCCTTCGGGGCCGAGCAGGGTTGCCGGTGCCGGCACCACCTGTGCCGTGGTCTCGACAGCGTGCAGGGGAGCCACGCGCGGGGTCGACACATCGGGCCGCGGGTCGACCAGGGTCAGGCGCAGGGTTTCGCCCAGCAGCCGGGCATCGGCCGTGGGCGGCAGAACCTCCGACACGAAGCGCGCCGTGTGCCCGTCGCCCAGAAGGCGCCGTTCGGGCGGCGTGAAGGCAAAGCCATCCGGCCCCTCGATGAACACATCGGCATCGGCGCCAAAGCCCTCGGCGCTTTTCGCCTCGACCACCAGCCGCGCCGGCCGGTCCGCGCGCGCATCGACCAGCCCCGCCGACACCGCCGCGAACGGGCTGGAGACCGCATCGGCCACCACCGGCGGCACCCGTGCCAGCCCGGCATCGACCAGCGCCCGCGCCTCATCTGCGGTGCGGTCCAGCGGATCGGCGGCACCTGAGGGCGCATCGAGCGCCAGATCGGCGCGCACCGGAATGCACAAGGCCTCGCAGACCTGATAATCCACGGTCAGCCGCAATGGCGCTTCCGCGCTCTGGCGCAGACGCACCGGCAGCAGCACCCGGTCGGCATAGGCATAGGTGTGGATGGTGTCGAAGGCGGTGAAGCGTTCCGGCAGCGGCCACAGAATCCGGGCATCGCCGACCTGCGGCGACGCCGTGGTATCGATGGCTGGCGGCAGGCCGGCATCGCCGGGCGAGCGCCAATACAGCTTCCAGCCCGGTGCCATCCTGAAATCGAGCCCGGCCATGACCGCACCCGCCGCCGCGCCGCCGCCCGGGACGGGGGGGGCCACCACCAGACGCACCGCCGATTGCGGCCCTTCCACCCAGGGGCCGAGCCAGCCGCGCGGCACCTCGCCTGCCGAGGTTCCGGTGCCGGATGCAATACCGGTCTGCACGTCGCCGCTCTGCGCGGCATTGGCCAGAACCGCCGACACCAGAATCAGCACCACCAGCAGCACCAGCGCCATCAGCGCATGCCATGGCCGGATGCGCTGGCCGCGGCGGCGCACGGCGGGACGGTTTGGCGGAACGGGTCGGGTGCTGGACATCGGCTGGCGGTTTTCCGGGCGGGGGCGGGCCAAAGACATGCGTGTAACGGCACGGGCGGATCATGCGCCCTTGCGCATGCTCCGGCCCCGGCCTACCTAACTGGAACGATATCATAAGCAGCATGGCACCGGATGCCCATGCGACAGGGTGCCCCGGCGCGGGGACCGGGAAACAGCCGGCGAACCATGTCAGATGCGGCGCTTCGCCGCAAACACGGTCGAGAAGGTACACGGGCGATGGCAGGGATGCGGGCAGACCGCCCGATGGCGGCAGCGGCGAATGCGTCGTTCGAGACGACGGATCCCGACGGCCTTTCCGGCAAGGTGCTGATCGCCATGCCCCGGCTGGATGACCCGTGGTTTTCCAAGACGGTGATCTATCTGTGTGCCCATTCCGATGATGGCGCCATGGGCATCGTGGTCAACCGGGTGCTCGACACGGTCGATTTTCCCGAGCTTCTGACGCAGCTGGGGCTGGAATCCGGTCCGGATACCGCGGGCGTCAAGGTCCATTTCGGCGGACCGGTGGAAACCGGCCGCGGCTTCGTGCTGCATTCCGCCGATTACATTCTGGCGACCAGTCTGCGGGTCGATGATGCGGTGGCCCTGACCGCCACGCTCGACGTGCTGAAGGCGATGATCGAAGGCCACGGTCCGGATCAGGTTCTGGTGGCGCTGGGCTATGCCGGCTGGGGCCCCGGTCAGCTGGAAATCGAGATCCAGAGCAACAGCTGGCTGGTGGTCGATGCCGACAGCGACCTGCTGTTCGGCCCCGATATCGATGGACGGTGGCGCGACGCCATCGGCCGGCTGGGGGTCAATCTTCTGCACCTCTCGGGCGAAGGCGGCCACGCCTGATCGCGCGGTTCAAAAAAATCTGCGGCCATGACGCAGTTTATTCTTGCGAGTAATTCTCAATTGCATATGATCATCGGTGTGCAAACGTTTCATTCCCGTTTCGCACGACTCGTCCTCACACACGCGACTTTGCCGGCCGGTGGTTCTCCTCCGGCCGGTTTTTTTTCGGCCCCTCCTCGCCAACCCGCCCCTCTTCGCCGCCCCGCCTCTCTTCGCCGCCACCAGGTGTCAGATCCTGGGCGACCACGATCAGCGCCTGGGTCCGCGCCTCGCCCAGCCGCCGCAGCTGGTGGCGCAGATGGCCGTCGAAATGGATGGCGTCACCCGTCTCCAGCTGCACCACCCGGTCGGGAAAGATGATTTCCAGGGCGCCCGCCAGAACATAGAGGAACTCGTCGCCGGGATGATCCGTGGTCTGCGACAGGCGGCCGCTGCCCGGCTCGATGGTGAAGACGCTCAAACGCCGCCCGTCGCCCGCCGGCAGCAGCGCCCGCACCAGGGCGCCCGGCCCCGGGGTCGCCCCGCCGGCGACATCCACATGGTCAGCCCGCCGGATGACGGTGATCGCATCGTCATCGGTGGTCTCGCCGAACAACTGGCCGATAGGCACATCCAACGCCGCGGCAATCTTCAGCAGCGTGCCGACCGAGGGAGATTTTTGTCCCCGCTCCACACGCGACAGATAGCCCTTGTCCATCGCCATCCTGTCGGCCAGCGCCGCCAAGGTCAGCCCCTTGCGCTGCCGCGTGGCACGGATCGACCTGGAGATGATGCCTGCATCCGCCGGCACCGCGACCGCGATGGCGGCGGCGCTGTCTTTCACGCTGTCTGTCATGTCGCGCCCTCCAATCCTGCCGCACGCGCCCCGCGGTACCTCTTCCTGCCGGATCGGCATCAATTTGTCCACGGCCCCGCCATGGCACGGGGCTCCGCCGATTCCGGCCCAGCCCGGGAAAATCATCCGACCGGGTAAATTAATGTTGCGAATAATTCTCAATCTCATACAATCAGCGGCGTGCCAAACGTTTCATTCCCGTTTCGCACGACTCGTCCTCACACACGCGACTTTATCGGCCGGAGGTTCTGCCTCCGGCCGTTTTTTTGACCGGCAGGCGCCTCATACCGCGCCAGGTTCACTGCTGGCCTGAGGGTCATGGCCCGGTTCCCAGGCCGAAATCGCGGAGCGTGCTGGTGATCGGCGGAATCGCCTTGTCTTCCGGCAGCACATCGCTGTTGCTCCACGAGAACACCAGAACGGTCCAGTCGGTGATGTGCGAAAAGCCGTAGCGGGGGCCGGTGGCGTCGACCATGCGGCCGTCATGGGCATCATAGGCGATGGCGGCCAGCTTCACCGTGCCGCGACGTTCATCACGCTTCACCAAGGCCAGTTCCGGTGTGCTGATGGTATCCGACAAGGGCACCGGCACATCGAATGCCGGAATGCCGAGCAGCGCCTTCTCGTCATCGATCGACAGGGCGCCGGAGCGGATTTCCACCACGATGTCCGCGCGGTCGCGATCGGGCATCAGCCGGGCGCCCCGTCGCAGAAGCTGTTCCCGCACCGATCCCACCGCGTATTTGCCATCCAGGCCCTCAAACAGGCTGGCATCGACATAGACCGCGGCATCGGGCGGCAGATCCAGCATCAGGGCCTGGGCTGCCCGGTCGACCGCCGATGACAGCAGCAGCTGTTCGGTGGCGGTACGGGCAGGCGCGCTTTCCCGCGCCGAGGTGCAGGCGGCGAGCAGTGCCGCCGCCACGATGGCGGCCACAAGCGATCGACGCATACCCTTCCTTTCAGCAGACACGTCCCGGAAACCCGCCTCCCGGCGCGTCTGCCGGCTTACGCCGGCATGCACCACGGCTCCAGATCATCGCTAAGGTCAGGGCAAGGGCGCCACAATGCAACCGGCGGCCCGCAAAGGTTTCAGCCACACCCGCAACGCTTACAGAAAGCTCACGGGGACGCGCGAGGCCGGCATGGGTTGGTTTCCGGCGTGGGTCAGTTCACTGTGCGCGGCAGGTCTTCGGCCAGCGCCTCGACCATCTGGCGGACATTGGCCAGGTGCGGGTTCAGGCGCAGCGCGGTTTCAAAGGCGGCGAGTGCCGCCATCCGATCGCCGCGACGCATGCAGATCTGGCCGAAGCCGCAGATCGCGCCGAAATGGCGTGGTTCCAGCTCCAGCGCCGTGCGAATGTCGGACATGCTCTCCTGGTCGCGGTCCTGCATGTAATACAGCGTCGCCCGCTTGTTCCAGGCCTCGGCAAAATCGGGCCAGCGCAGCACGGTGCGGTCCAGCATGCTCTCGGCCACCACCAGCCGGCCGGCGACCATGGCATCGGCAGCTCGCGACAGGCTGCGCGCCGCCTCCGGGTCGGGATGTTCGCACCACAAGGCCCAGATCATCGCCTGAATGTCGTCGGGGTCTTCCGCGGCGGCGGGGTCGAGCAGCGCGCGGAACAGGGCATCGAGCCGCCACGACATCGCCGGCGCCGGGCGACGCTCATATCCCTTGAGGATCAGCTTCAGAATCTCGTTGACCATCGTCAGGCATCGTCCCGGCCGGCGGCGTGAACAGGGGCTGAACACAGCCTTCAGAATAAGGCGGATGCGCCGCCGCCGCCACCCCGGCTGAGGATCGCGGTGCAGAATGGCGCGCCGCGATCCGCCGGGGTCAGGTCATCCGCGCCATCGGGTCAGGTGCGGGTCAGGGTTCGACGCACGGCATCCTGCCAGCCGCCATACAGCCGCTCGCGCTCGGCCTCGGCCATCGCCGGCTCGAACCGCCGGTCCAGCGCCCAGCCATCGGCGAACACCTCCGGGTCCGGATAGACCCCGGCGGCCAGTCCCGCCAGATAGGCCGCCCCCATCGCCGTGGTCTCGCGCAGCTTCGGCCGGTCGACCGGCGTTGCCAGCATGTCGGCCAGACGCTGCATCAGCCAGTCGCTGGCGACCATCCCGCCATCGACGCGCAGCACGGTTTCGCCGAAATCGGTGCCCTCCCAGTCGCCACGCATCGCCTCGACCAGATCGCGGGTCTGATAGGCGACGCTGTCCAGCACGGCGCGCGCGATCTCCCGCGGGCCGGTCGCCCTGGTCAGACCGAACATGGCGCCGCGCGCATCGGCATCCCAATGCGGCGCGCCAAGCCCGGTGAAGGCCGGCACCAGATACACGCTCTGGGCCGGGTCGGCCTCAGCCGCCAGTTGCTCGCTTTCAGCCGACGTCGAAATCAGGCCCAGCCCGTCGCGCAACCATTGCACCGCCGCCCCGGCGACGAAGATCGAGCCTTCCAGCGCATAGCTGCGCCGGCCGTTCAGTTGCAGGGCGACGGTGGTCAGCAGCCGGTTGCGCGACCGCACCGACTGGCGGCCGGTCACCAGCAGCGCGAAACAACCGGTGCCATAGGTGGCCTTGACCATGCCCGGGCGGAAACAGGCCTGGCCGGTGGTGGCGGCCTGCTGATCGCCGGCAACCCCGCGGATCGGCACCGGCCGGCCCAGAAGGTCGGGCAGGGTTTCGCCGAAATCGCCGGCGCTGTCGCGGACATCGGGCAGCATCGACATCGGCACGCCGAACACCGCGCACAGATCCGGGCACCAACTGCCCTTATGGATGTCGTAAAGCATGGTGCGCGAGGCGTTGGTGGCATCCGTCGCATGCACGCGACCACCGGTCATCCGCCAGATCAGGAAGCTGTCGACGGTGCCGAAGGCGAGGCGTCCCGCGGCGGCGGCGGCGCGCGCCCCCTCCACCTTGTCCAGAATCCAGCCGATCTTGGTCGCCGAGAAATAGGGATCGAGCAGCAGGCCCGAGCGGTCGCGGACCAGTTGCTCATGGCCCTCGCGCTTCAACTCGCCGCAGATCCGGGCGGTGCGCCGGTCCTGCCAGACGATGGCCGGGTGAATGGCGCGGCCGGTCTCGCGGTCCCAGACCACGGTGGTCTCGCGCTGGTTGGTGATGCCGATCGCGGCCAGCGCGCCGGCATCGACGCCGGCTGTGGCAAGCGCGCCCTTCATCGTGGCGACACTGGTCTGCCACAGATCTTCGGCATCATGTTCAACCAGCCCCGATGCCGGGAAATGCTGGGGGAATTCCTGCTGATCGGTGGCGATGACCTGCATCGCGCCGTCGAACAGCATCGCCCGGGTCGATGTGGTGCCCTGATCCAGCGCCAGGATCAATCCCTGGCCGGTGAAGCCGTGGCGGCCGGGCCGGTCGTCTACTGCGTCGGGAGTGGTGATATTGGCGGGCATGGCGGCGGCGATCCTCCTTCAAGGTCTGGGGCCGGGCCATGCAGGATGAAAACAACCGCACGCCGGCCACGGCCGGGGCTTGGATGCCCCGATCATTCAGGCGTCAGTTTGGGCCGGGGCGCGCGCCGCCGGCAAGCCCGCCCTGACGGGCGGGCGATAGACGGGCAGGCTCACCGGCGGTCGCGGCGGTGTCACGCGGCCAGCCGCCCGGCGCTGCGGGCGCGCATCCAGGCCGCCAGCCGGTCGGCACCGGCTGTATCGATCCGCAGGCCAAGCTTGGTGCGCCGCCACAACACGTCTTCCGCCGTGCGCGCCCATTCCTGATCCATCAGGAAGGCGACTTCACGGGCATGGAGCCCGGCACCGAAGCCTACCCCCAGTGCGGCCGGATCGGTCGCGGCATCGCCCACCGCCTGCCACACCCGGCCGCCATAGCTGCGTGCCAGCCGCAGGCGGGTGCGTGCATCCAGCACCGGATGGGTCTCGGCCAGGGCTGCCGCCAGCGCAGCCGTGCCGCCAGCGGGCAGCACGGACCCCGGCAGCGGCGCATCGGCGGTCCAGGCCGCCATGCCCGTGCCAGCCGATGGCGGCAGCAGCCGCAGCAGCCTTTCCATCACGCCTTCGGCCAGCCGGCGGAAGGTCGTGATCTTGCCGCCGAAGACACTGATCACCGGCGCACCGGCGGTGTCGACGCTCAACACATAGTCGCGGGTCGCCTCCTGCGCCTTGCTGGCCCCGTCGTCATAGAGCGGCCGCACGCCGGAATAGGACCAGACCACCATGTCGGGGGTGACCGGCCGCTTGAAATAGGCCGAGACCGCCGCGCACAGATAATCGATTTCCGCGGGCGTGATCGCAACCTGCCCCGGATCGCCCTGATGATCGGCATCGGTGGTGCCGATCAGAGTGAAATCATCCTCATAGGGAATGGCGAAGGCGATCCGGCCATCCGGATTCTGGAAGATATAGGCGCGATCGTGATCGAACAGCCGCTTGACCACGATATGGCTGCCGCGCACCAGCCGCACCCGTTCCGGGGTTTTCACATGCAGCCGCTCGACCAGCGCATCGGCCACCCAGGGGCCGGCGGCGTTCACCACCGCCCGCGCCTTCAGGATGGCGGTGACGCCGGTTTCGGTGTCGCGCAGGCGCAGCGTCCACAGATCGCGGCCCCGCTCGGCCGCGACCAGCTCAGTGCGGGTGCGGATCTCTGCGCCGCGATCATGGGCGTCGATGGCGTTCAGCACCACCAGCCGGGCATCGTCGACCCAGGCATCGGAATATTCGAAGGCCCGGCGGAAGTCGTCCTTCAGCGGCCGGCCGGCCGGGTCGCGGCCCAGATCCAGCGTGCGGGTGCCGGGCAGCCGGCGGCGGCCGCCATTGCCGCCGGCCAGATGGTCATAGATGAACAGGCCGGCCCGGATCATCCAGCGCGGCCGCTGACCCTGATTATGCGGCAGCACGAAACGCAGCGGCCAGATGATGTGCGGCGCCAGATCCAGCAGCACCGCCCGCTCGCGCAGGGCCTCGCGCACCAGTCGGAATTCATAATGTTCCAGATAGCGCAGCCCGCCATGGATCAGCTTGGTGCTGGCCTGCGAGGTCGCGCCGGCGAGATCGCCTTTTTCAACCAGCACAACGTCATAACCGCGGCCGGCCGCATCGCGCGCGACACCGCACCCGTTCACGCCGCCGCCGATCACCACCAGATCGTGCACATGCTCTGCCATATCGAAGCTCCCTTGGCGCCATCGCATCGGGGTCATGACGCCGAGACCACCATTCCGGTTCCATCAGGTTCGCATCTCTATATTGACGCGCCAATACGAAACTTCAAATGAAAGTAACGCACCACAAGCGAACGGCAGATCTGCGGCCGGCGCACGGCCCGCCGGGCCTCGTGTTGCAGCCCCCAGCCAGGCGGGGCATAGTGCCGCGCCAATGACTTCAGCCGCCACAGGGGTTCGGACGATGACGCCTGACACCGCCACGGGCATGGCCCTCGGACCCGCGATCGAAGGCTTTGCCCTGGGGGCGGCCCTGATCATCGCGATTGGTGCGCAGAATGCCTTCGTGCTGCGCCAGGGGCTGATCCGCGCCCATGTGCTGCCGATCGTGGCGTTCTGCGCGCTTGCCGATGCCGCGCTGATCGTGGCCGGCGCGCTGGGGCTCGGTTCGCTGATCAGCGGCCATGAACGGGTGCTGGGCGTGGTGTCTCTGGCCGGGGCGGGCTTCCTTGTCACCTATGGGATGATGGCGGCGCGGCGCGCCTGGAAGCCCGGCCAGTTGCTGCCCTCCGAGGCGCCGGCGGCACCGCTGCTGCGCACCCTGGCGACGGTGGCCGCGGTCACCCTGCTGAACCCGCATGTCTATCTTGATACGGTGGTTTTGCTGGGCAGCATTTCCGGGCGCCACCCGATGCCCGACCGGCTGTGGTTCGTGGGTGGCGCGGCGCTTGCCTCGATCACCTGGTTCTCGGCGCTGGGCTATGGCGCGCGGCTGCTGGTGCCGGTGTTCCGGCGCCCGGCCGCATGGCGGGTGCTCGACGGCATCATCGCCCTGGTCATGTGGCTGATCGGCGCCAAGCTGATCGCCGACGGCATCCGGCTGCTGGGGTGAGCATCGCCGCCATGATCATCCATCCGATCGGAAGGCGCTAGGGCTTGGCATCGAAGACGACCTTGAATGCCCGCAATCTGGAAGCACTGGGTGCGGCACGCCTGGCCGCGCTGCTGATCGAGGTCAGCACCGGCAATGCCGCCGCCAAGCGCCGGATCCGGCTGGCCCTGGCCGGGGCCGACAGCCCGCTGGCGGTGGCGCATGAGGTGCGCAAACGGCTGATCGCCATCGGCGCGTCGAAGGGCCGGGTCAGTTGGCGCCGCCGCAAGGCGCTGGTCGAGGATCTGGACACCCAGCGCCGGGCCATCGCCGGGCCGCTCGCCGCCACCGATCCGGCCGAGGCGATGGACCTGATCTGGCGGTTCCTGGCCCTGGCGGGACCGGTTCTGGCGCGCAGCACCGACACCAGCGGCGCGGTGACGGCCGTGTTTCAGGCCGCCTCTGCCGATCTGCCGGCCATCGCCCGGGCGGCACGGGCCGACCCGCTGGCCCTGGCCGACCGCGCCGCCACAGCACTTGCCGCCAATGATCAGGGCCAGTATGACGGGCTGGCGGCGGCGCTGGTGCCACTGCTGGGTGCCTCGACAGGCGACGGCTCGCCGGGCCTCGATCGCCTGAGGCAGCGCCTGTCCAGGCTGCCTGGACCGGCGCCGCGTCAGGCCCTTCAGGCGATCGCCGACTGCCTGGGGGATGTCGACGGCTTCATCGGCCAGATCGACCCGGCGGCGCGCGCTCTGCCCACCATCGCGGCCCGGATCGCGCAACGCCTGCTGGCCGCCGGCCGCGTGGCCGAGGCGGCCGCCAGCCTCCATGCGGTCCGCCCCGACCATCGCCCCCGGCTCAGCCACAGCCGGACGGATCTCGACTGGGAAGATGCGCAGATCGCGGTTCTGGAAGCGCAGGGCCGTGGCAGCGCGGCACAGGCGCTGCGTCTGGCCTGTTTCGAACAGGCGCTGTCGGCACCGCATCTGAAAGCCTATCTCAAGCGGCTGCCCGATTTCGACGACATCGAGGCCCGGGATCTGGCACTCGATCTGGCGACGCGGCACCCGGCCGCCACGCTCGCCCTGCATGTGCTGGTGTCGTGGCCGGATCTGGAGCGGGCGGCAGCGCTGGTGATGCAGCGCGGGGCCGCGCTCGACACCGACCGCCACGATCTGCTGGGCCCCGCCGCCCAGGCCCTGGCCGGGCGCTACCCGCTGGCCGCGACGCTGATCTGGCGGGCGATGATCGATGACACGCTGACCCGGCGCCGCGCCGGCCGCTATCGCATGGCGGCACGTTGGCTGGATGAGTGCCGGGGCGTCGCCGGCACGATCGGCGATGTCGGCGCGGCTGTGTCCCACGATGACTATCTGGAGCAGTTGCGCCGCGACCACGCGCGCAAGGCCGCCTTCTGGCGCCATCTTTCCTGATCAGCCATCTTTCGGAGTCAGATGCCGCCTGGGGGCTGCCCCCGCGCGCTCAAAGGCATATGCTGCAATTAGGACGAACGTTCGTTCCGTTCCGGAGCGAACCGGTCACCCACAAGAAGCCTTCCGGAGAGAACGCCCCGATGTCCGACATTCTGCGCACGCCCGACGCCCGTTTCCTCGACCTGCCCGGCTGGCACTATCCGCCGCATTATGTCGACGACCTGCCCGGCTATGAGGGCATCCGCGTCGCCTATGTCGACGAGCCGGCCGCCGTTGCCGATGCCGGCGCCGAGGCGCCGACCTTCCTGTGTCTGCACGGCCAGCCAAGCTGGAGCTATCTCTATCGCCGGATGATCCCCTATCTTGCGGCACGTGGCCGGGTGGTGGCGCCGGATCTGATCGGCTTCGGCCGCTCCGACAAGTTGGCCGACGACAAGGCCTATGGCTTCCTGTTCCATCGCGGCATGCTGGTGGAACTGGTCAAGCGCCTGGATCTGAAGCACGTCATTCTGGTGGTGCAGGACTGGGGCGGGCTACTGGGCCTGACCCTGCCGCCGGAGATGCCGGACCGCTTCCGCGGCCTGCTGGTGATGAACACCGCCCTCGGCACCGGCGACCGGCCGCTGGGCAAGGGATTCGAAGCCTGGCGCGATTTTGTCGCCAACAGTCCCGATTTCTCGATCCCGAAGCTGTTCGCGCGCGGCTGCCCGCATCTGACGCCCGAGGAAGCCGCCGCCTATGACGCGCCCTTCCCCGATGACAGCTATCGCGCCGGCGCCCGGGTGTTCCCGGCACTGGTTCCGGCCCACCCCGATGCCGAGGGTGCCGCCCTGTCGCGTGATGCCCGCGACTGGTGGAGCACCGCATGGACCGGCCGCAGTTCCATGGTGATCGGCATGGCCGATCCGGTGCTGGGCGAGGCACCGATGATGTCGCTGGCCAAGCTCATCCGGGGCTGCCCGGAGCCGATCAAGGTGGCGGATGGCGGCCACTTCGTTCAGGAATGGGCCGACGCGTTCATGCCCCATGCCCTGGATCCGCTGTTCGCCTAGCACCATCGCCGTCCGGGCACTGTCCGGGCACGGATCGTGCCCGGACGCAGCCATCATCCCGTTCGAATGGTTGGCAGGCGCGGCCGGGGACGCCATAGTTGAGGCTTCCGGAGCGGCCGCGCCATCAGCCTTGAGACATCGTCAGGCGGCACGGCCGATGACGGCGCGCCTCGGCGGGCCCCACCCCGAACAGGGAACAGAGACCCATGACCCGGCATACCCGCATCGACCGGCCACATCACCGTGCCGGCCACCTGTTGCGTGGCGGCAGCGCCGCCGCAGCCCTGACCACTGCCGGCATGATGCTGGCCAACCCTGCCGCGGCAGCCGATGGCGATGCCCGGGCCTGCGACATCGAACGCCCGATCATCTTCGCAGGCCTCGATTACGACAGCGCCCGGTTCCACAATGCGCTGGCCCGCATGATCCTGGATGAAGGCTATGGCTGCGCCACCGACGAACTGCCGGGCGCGGTCATCCCGCTGGTCGGCGGCATGTCGCGCGGCGATGTCGATGTGGTGATGGAGATCTGGTCGGCCAATCCGGTCCAGGTCTGGCTGGACGCCAGGGAGAAAGGGCAGGTGGTCGAGGTCGGCACCAATTTCCCCGACGCCCGTGAAGCCTGGTTCGTGCCCCGTTATGTGGTGGAAGGCGCCGACGCCCCGGCCAAGGATCTGACATCGGTCAACGATCTGCCGAAATACACCAAACTGTTCGAGGATCAGGAAGAGACCGACAAGGGCCGCTTCTATAACTGCCCGGCAGGCTGGCAGTGCGAGATCGTGAATTCCAAGAAACTGCACGCCTATGGGCTTGAGGGCAGCTACACCAATTTCCGTCCCGGCACCGGCGAGGCACTGTCGGCGGCGGTGGACAGCGCGATCAAGCGCAAAAAGCCGATCCTGTTCTATTACTGGGGGCCGACCTGGCTGTTGGGCAAATATGATTTCGTGGCGCTGGAGGAGCCGGCCTTCAATGCCGACACCTGGGCTGCGATGATGGCGGCCGACGCGCCCGAACAGGCCACCGCCTATCCGGAAAGCACCGTGATCATCGGCGCCAATGCCGACTTCGCCAAGGCCGCGCCCAAGGTGATCGGCTTTCTTGAGCGCTATGAAACCACCTCCGAGCAGGTCAGCCGCGCGCTTGCCCATATCCGCGACACCGAGGGCTCGCCCGAGGATGGCGCCAAATGGTTCCTCGCCGAATATCCGGATGTCTGGAAGGCCTGGGTCTCGCCCGAGGTCGCCGAGCGTGTCTCCGCCGCCGCGAAGAAGGGCTGATCATCGGACATGTTTCCGGATCTGGGCACGCCGCTGCGCCATGCGGTGAATGACGCACTCGACTGGCTGATCGTCACCCATGGCAACAGCTTCGAGGCCGCCGCCGGGTTTCTGCTCGGCATCCTTGGCGCCATCGAAGGTGTGCTGCGCGGTGCCCATCCCGCCGTGATCCTGGGCGCGGTGGCGGTGGCGGCATTCGCCGTCACCCGCCGCCCCGTCACGTCGGTGCTGCTGGCGGCGGGCCTGTGGGGCGTGGGCGCGCTTGGCCTGTGGGATCAGGCGATGCAGACCGTGGCCTTGATGCTGGTGGCGGTGTCGATCGCCGCGCTGTTCGGCCTGCCGATCGGCATCCTGATGGCCAAATCCAACCGCATGCGTGCCGTGGCGCTGCCCGTGCTCGATTTCATGCAGACCATTCCGATCTTCGTCTATCTGCTGCCGGCGGCGATGCTGTTCGGGCTGGGCAAGGTGCCGGCGGTGTTCGCGACCGTGATCTATGCCATGCCGCCACTGGTGCGGCTGACCGATCTGGGCCTGCGCGGCGTGGATCACGAGGTGCGTGAGGCGGCCAATGCCTTCGGCGCCTCGCGCCGGCAATTGCTGTTCAAGGTGGAACTGCCGCTGGCCCTGCCGACCATCCTGCAGGGCCTTAATCAGACCACGATGCTGGCGCTGGGCATGGTGGTGGTGGCATCGATGATCGGTGCGCGCGGCCTGGGCGAAACCGTGCTGGTCGGCCTGCAACGCAATGACAGCGGCATGGGGCTGATCGGCGGCCTGGGCATCGTGGCCCTGGCCATGCTGCTCGACCGCATGACCCAGGGCTATGGCCGACGGGTTCTTGCCCGGCGTGGCCGCAAGGCCGACAGCACCTGAACCTGATCTGGCCGATGGCGGGCCGCCCGCCTCACTCGGCGGCGATCAACTGACGCACCGCCGGGTTCAGATAGGCATCGAAACAAGCGGCGACGCGCTGGATATCGGGGGTCATCTCAACCGGCACCAGCAACCGCCAGCCATCGCGCAGCACGATGCCGCGGTCTTCCAGCGGATCGATCAGCGCCATGGCGCCGGCCAGAACCTCAGGATCGCGGCCCATGGATGCCGCCACCGCCGCCACGTCGACCGCATGGTCGCACATCAGCCGCTCGATCACCGCCCGGCGCAGCCGGTCGTCGTCGTCCACCGCCACGCCGCGAATGGTGGCGAGCCGGCCTTCGGCCACGGCCTCGCGCCATGCCCGGACATCGATGGTGTTCTGGACATAGCCGCCCGGCAGATCGCCGATCGCCGACGGGCCGAAGCCGATGATCGCCGCGGCGTTGTCGGTGGTATAGCCCTGGAAATTGCGCCGCAGCAGCCCCTGGCGCTGCGCCACCGCCAGCGGGTCATGAGCCCGGGCGAAATGATCGAGCCCGATGCCGACATAACCCGCCGCCTTCAGCCGGCGCGCGGCCGCATCCGCCTGTTCCAGCCGCGCTGCCGGCCCCGGCAGGGCGGCGTCGGGGATCAGCCGCTGATGCTGCTTCATCGACGGCACATGGGCATAGCCGAACAGCGCCACCCGGTCTGGTGTCAGGGTCAGCACCTGATCCAGCGTCGCCAGCACGCCGTCAGTGGTCTGGTGCGGCAGGCCGTGGACCAGATCGATGTTGATGGCGTTGATCCCCCGCTCGCGCAGCATCGTCACGGCACGGGCCGTGGCCTCGGCCGGCTGGATACGGTTGATCGCCTTCTGCACCACCGGGTCCAGATCCTGAACGCCCAGGCTCGCGCGGTTGACACCGGCGGTCGCCCAGGCATCCAGCCGCGCCGGATCGACATCGCGCGGGTCGATTTCAAGCGCGATCTCGGCATCGGCGCCGATGTCGAAGCTGCGCGCCAGCGTCTGGAAGATCCGGTCGATATCCTCGGGCTCAAGAATGGTCGGGCTGCCGCCGCCGAAATGCAGATGGCGGACCGGATGCCGCCTGCCCAGCAGCGCGCCCACCATCTCGATCTCGGCGATCAGGCTGTGAACGAAGGCCACGATCGGACCGCGGGTGTTGATCACCCGGGTATGGCAGCCGCAGAACCAGCACAGTGTGTCGCAGAACGGCACATGGATATAGATCGACACCGGGTCGTGGCCCGCCACCGCCCGCATCCAGGCCGCCGCCTGATCGGGGCCCACCGCACCACTGAACTGAAGCGCGGTCGGATAGCTGGTGTAGCGCGGCAGCCGTGCCGACTGGACCGGCACCCGGCGCGCGGCCTCGCGATCTTCCGCAGGGCTTGCCGGAACGGCCGTCGCCGGCGACAGGGCGGATGTGATGACAGCCATCGGAATGCGGACCTCCAGCGGACGGGGCGTGATCATTGCGGCCATGCTGCCCGATCGCCGCCGCCCATACCTTGCGCAAGATCAAAAGCCGGTGCGGTGCGGTGCGCGACAGCAGAGAGGGCGGAACGCAATCCGCTCAGCGGACCCGGTTGCGGCATCCGGTCGCAGGCCAGGGCGGGTTGATCCAGATCAACGCTCCGCACGCCGGCTGGCGCATGAATAGGCGCATCGACCGGTGATGCAGAAGACACATCCGCTGGCCACTGCGGCCCGGTCCCGCCCATCTCCTCCGCCCGCATTCCGTCGGGCGGGCATTGCCTCGCGCAAGCGTCACACCGACCGTGAACGTGCCCCAGAAAAGGCCACTGCCATGACCAAGTCCGCCATCCTCGGCACCCGGGCGCTGAAAGCCGCCGGTCTCGCCACCGTTCTTGCCGCCGGCACCGTGTTCGGCGCACTCGGCATGGCGGCGCCCGCCGCCGCAGAGGACAAGAGCCCGTGGATGCTGCGCGTGCGCGGTCTGGCCGTGGTGCCGGATGAGAGCGCCTCGATCGATCCGATCGGCGGCGATGTCAGCATCGACAATTCGCTGGTGCCGGAACTCGACATCACCTATTTCGCCACCCAGAACATCGCCTTCGAGCTGATCCTGGGCACCACCCCGCACAAGGTCAGCGCCAAGGGCACGGCCGCGGGCGATGTGGATCTGGGCAAGGTGTGGCTGCTGCCGCCCACCCTGACCGCGCAGTATCACTTCCTGCCCGAAGGCAATATCCGGCCCTATGTGGGTGCCGGCATCAACTATACGATCTTCTACAACAAGGACGAGCCCGACGGCATCAACATTAAGTATGACAATGCTTTCGGCTTCGCTCTTCAGGCTGGCGTCGATGTGGCGCTTGATGACAAATGGGCGCTGAATTTTGACGTCAAGAAACTGTTCCTGAACACCGACGCCACCATCAACAACTCGATCAAGGCCGATGTCGATATCGACCCCTGGCTGATCGGTGTGGGCGTCGCATACCGCTTCTGATCCAGCGCGGCATCGGCTCACCAACCACAGAAACGGCGCGTACCCTGGCATCACTCTGCCAGGGTACGCGCCGTTTTCCGTTCGCAAAGCTCCTGCCGCGTCAGCGCCGCCGGTTCAGAATGTCGTCGCGGACCGGAGACACCGCCGCGGCATGGGCCTCGAAGCCCTCGTAACGGGCAAGGATGCCGGCATGACGGGCCAGTTCCGGATAGGCCTTCGCGGTCACATAACCAACCGATGACCGCTTCATATAGTCGAACACCGACAGCGGCGAAAAGGTGCGCGCAGCGGCATTGGTCGGCAGCACCGCGTTCGGCCCCAGCACGAAATTGCCCAGCGTCACCGGCGTGCGGTTGCCCAGCAGGATCTCGCCCGCATTGACCAGCCGGCCCAGATGCGCGAACGGCTCGTCGCCCAGCACCTCAAGATGCTCGGGCGCATAGTCGTTGATGAAGGCATAGGCGGCCTCCGGATCCGGCGCCAGCACCACGCCGCCGCGCGGACCGGTCAGCACCGCGGTGGAGAACGCGGTGCGCTGCGCGCCCATCTTCGCCCAGTAGCCATCCAGCGCCGCGATCGCATCGTCGGCCACCTGACGGCTGGTGGTCACCAGCCAGGCCGAACTGTCGGGGCCGTGCTCGGCCTCGACCAGCAGATCCAGCGCCGCCAGCCGGCCATCGGCGGTGTCGTCGGCGAAGATGATCGCCTCGCTCGGCCCCGCCGGAATGCCCGGGTCGATCACATCCGACAGCAGCCGCTTGGCCGCCACCACCCACGGGCTGCCGGGGCCGACGATCTTCACCGCCCGGCGCACGGTTTCGGTGCCATAGGCCACCGCCGCCACGCCCTGCGCGCCGCCGCATTTATAGACCGTCTCAACCCCCGCCAGCCGTGCCGCCACCAGCGTTGCCGCATCGACCTCGCCATCAGGCCCGGGGGGCGTGATGATCGAAATCTCGGGCACCCCCGCCACCACAGCCGGCACCGTGGTCATCATCACCACGCTGGGGAACGACCCCTTGCCGCGCGGCACATAGCAGGCCACCGACGGGATCGGCAGGAAGCGGTCGCCGGCGAAGGCGCCGGGCCGGATTTCGTGCAGCCACATCTCTTCCGGCTTCTGGTCCTGATGGAAGCGGCGGATGTTGTCGACCGCATAGCGGATCGCCTCGATCACCTCGGGCTCGACCGCATCGAAAGCCCGGTCGAAGGCGGCCGGCTCCACCTGGATACGGGCCGGATCGACCGGCGCCTTGTCGAAATCCCGGGCGAAGCGGGCAAGCGCCGCGTCGCCTTCGGTGCGCACCGCCTCGATGATCGGCCGGACCTTGTCGAGAAACGGCCCCAGATCGCTTTCGGCACGCTTCAGAAGCCCGGCGCGCGCCGCGGCGTCGAGGGTGGACAGATCGTGGAAACTGACGGCGGCCGGCATCGGGCTGGCTCCTTGGGAGAGAGGGCTATTTGGACCGCAGGAACAGGTCGAGCCCGACCAGCCTGTCGAGCGCACGGATGGCGAGCGCCGCCACCACGATATAAACCACCGACACCGCCGCCAGATCGGGCGTGATGACGCTGCGGATCGAGTTGTAGATCAGCACCGGCAGGGTCACGATCCGGGCATCCACCAGCAGCAGGCTGACCAGGAATTCGTTGAAGGCCAGCACGAACATCAGCAGCGCGCCGGTGATCACCCCCGGCATCACCGCCGGCAGGGTGACGGTCAGAAAGGTCTGGACCGGCGGCGCGCCGCAATTGGCGGCGGCATTCTCAAGATCCGGGTCCAGCCCGTTCACCGATGCGCCCACCGCCCAGATCATGAAGGGCAGGTTGATGACAGCGCAGGCCAGCCCCACCGGCCACAACTGGCCCAGAATGCCGATGCGGCCGAACAGCAGCATCATGCCGATGCCCGATGCGATCAGCGGCACCGTGAACGGCAGCAGCAGATAGACCTGAAGGCTGCGCCCGAAGGCGATCCGCCAGCGCGCCAGCGCGATCGCCGCCAGCGTCCCCGCCGGCAGGCTGATCAGCGTGCACACCACTGCCACCCATAGCGAGCGCCAGAATGCCTGCCGCAGTTCATAGGCGCCGACCACCTTCTCATACCATTGCAGCGACAGGCCATCGGGCGGGAAGGTCACGATATTGCCGGCGGTGAAGGATGCGCCCAGCACGATCAGGGTCGGCAGGGCCAGGATCAGCAGATCGAAGCCGACCACCGCCCACAGAACCAGGCGCTTGCCACGCGGGCTGGTGCTGGCGGCGCTCATTTGCCGGCCCTTCCGCCCAGGCCCAGCGTGCCGGCGCCGGCGATCGCCAGGATCACGCCGACGATGGTGCTGCCGATGAAGGTCAGCACCAGTGCCAGCGCCGCCCCCAGCCCGGCATCGGATATCCGGAAGAAGGCGTCATAGATCGCATTGGCGGCGAAATCATTGGTGCCGCCGCCCAGGATGTTCGGGATGGCGAAATCGGTCAGGGTCAGGGTGAACACCACCACGCCGGCGGCGATCAGCCCCGGCCGCGCCAGCGGCAGAACCACGGTGGTGAAACCGCGCCACCAGTTGGCGCCAAGCGATGCCGCCGCCATCTCCATCTCCTCGGAAATCGCGGTGATCGCCGGTGCGATCAGCAGCACGGCGAAGGGCAGCATGTATTGCACCAGCCCGAACAGGATCGTCTCATAGGTATAGATCAGCTTCAGCGGTTCGAAGCCCAGGGCCGTGATCGCGGCATTCACGATGCCCTTGTTGCCCAGGATGATCAGCCAGCCATAGGCCCGCACCACCTGACCGATGAAGAACGGCAGGAACAGGCCGATCAGCAGCAGCCGGCGCAGCCCCGACGACGATGTCCGCACCATCACATAGGCATAGGGAAAGGCCAGAAGCAGGGTCGCCGCCGTGACGATCACCCCCGCCACCAGGCTGCGCCGGATGACGGTGGCATAGATCGGCCGGTCGGCGAGCTGGGCATAATTGCCAAGGCTGGCCTCGGCCGCCGGCAGGAATGTGGCGGTATCCAGCACATGCAGGCTGTCGCCGACCATGCCGGCCAGCCCCCAGACCAGCACAGCGACCAGCAGGATGGCCGGCGCCAGGAACAGCGCCGGCACCACGATCTCCGGCCGCTTGGGACGCATGGCCCCCACCACTGCCTCGGCCGCGTCGAGCAGCCGCCATGACAGCGGATAGGCGGTTCTGGATGGTCGGGGCATGACGCGCTGCGGTGTCCTTGCTCACGGTTCATGGATAGCGGGCGGGCCAGCGGAACTGGTCCGCCCGCTGGCAGGATCAGCCCTGCATGATTTCCTTGAAGGTCTGGAACCAGTCCCGCTCATGTTCGACCAGCACCGGGGTCGGCACGCTGATCAGCCGGGCGAAATCCTCGTCCGTGGTCGGATAGGCCGGGTCGCCGGCCAGATCGGCCGGCGGCGTCAGGCCGGGCTGAACGCCGGGCAGGCCAAGCTTTTCGGTCCAGGCCTGCTGGGCGCCCTTGGAAATCGCATGGTTCACATACTGCTTCGCCCAATAGGCCTCGTTCTCGGGCAGCCCCTTCGGCACCCACAGCGCATCGGTATCGACCTTGGCGCCTTCCTGCGGCACCGTCCAGGCGACCGGAATCCCGTTCTGCTTCGCCTCGCGGGCGTTGGAGATGATCGTGCAGGCGACGTCGATCTCGCCCTGCTGGAACCAGTTGGTGAAGTCCGGATCCTCGCCCAGCAGCGGCTGCTGCGCCTTCAGCTTGCGGATGAACTCCCAGGCCGGGGCCATGTTGCCCGGAATGTCCGAGACCTTGCCGCCGCCCGCCACCTGCGCCGAGGGGTGGAAGCCGATGCCGTCATTGTACAGCGCCACCCGGCCCTTGAACCGCGGCTCCAGCATCACGTTCCAGCTCTTGGGCGCGCCATCGGGGAAGGCTTCGGTGCGATAGGCCAGGACATAGACATAGGAATAGGTGTTGACGATCGGCCAGCCCTCCAGCCCCTTCGGGCGCGCCACCGGCAGAAGCTGCGACAGGTTCGACAGATCCGACAGATCCAGGGTCACGCCGCGCAGTGCCGACTTGGTGGCATTGGTCGAGGTATCCCAGTTGACATGGATCGGCGGCACCCGGTTCTGGGCCACCGCCGCCCAGATCTTGGGCTGGATCTCGTTGTCTTCCGTCAGATCATGGCGGACACGAATGCCGGTCGCTTCAGTGAAGCTCTGCGACACGCCCTGGTCCAGCGCATCGACCCAGACCCCGCCCCAGGCGCGGACGATGATCTCGGCCGGCTTGGCCGGCTCGGCCGCAAAGGCCCGGCGGCCGATCAGCATCGCCGGCGTCCCCGCCAGCGCGGCACCGGCCGCGGCGATCATGCCACTCTTCAGCACCTGCCGGCGGCTGGCGCCCTGGATCTCGTCGTCATGCATCGACATGGCCCCCTGTCTCCCTGTCTCGTCTGGATGGCCGGCCTGATGCCGCCGGCCGCTTGATTGTTCCCGATCGCTGATGGCCCGCGCGTGCCGCCATGGCGCCGCTCAACGCGGCCAGACCAGCAGGTCGCGCGCGGTCCAGCCCAGATAGACCGGCTGGCCCACGCCCCAGGCCCGGTGCGCCGCCGGATCATGGTCGAACACCCTGAGCACGGCGTTGCCCAGTGCCGGCACCTTGGCCGCATAAACGGATCGTTCGCCTTCAAAGATTGCCTCGACCACCGTTGCCGAGACGATGATATCGAGCGCGCCCGGCCCGTCGACCTCCAGCACATCCGCATCATCGGCGATCCGCAACTGTTCGGCCCGGATCGCCGCGGTGATCGGCTGGCCGGCGGCAATGACATCGCCGCCCGCCGGCGTCGCCGGACATTCCAGGGTGCCGAAGGCCGCGACCGTGCCACCATCAACCGCCGCACGGCCGTCGAGCAGATTGGCGACACCGATGAAGCCGGCGACGAAGGGGTTGGCCGGGCGGCGATAGGTTTCCACCGGCCCGGCGATCTGCTGGGCGCGGCCGCCATCCATCACCATGATCTCGTCCGACATCACCAGCGCCTCGCGCTGGTCATGGGTGACGTTGATGGTGGTGACGCCAAGCTCGCGCTGAATGCGACGGAATTCGAGCTGCATTTCCTCGCGCAGCTTCTTGTCCAGCGCCGCCAGCGGTTCATCCAGAAGCAGCAGGTCGGGCTCGAACACCAGCGCACGCGCAATCGCCACCCGTTGCTGCTGACCGCCCGACAATTCATGAATGCGCCGCCGGCCGAAGCCGCCCAGCCGCACCAGTTCCAGATAGCGCTCCACCCGATCGGGGATGGTGCGGGCATCGGCGCGGCGCATGCGCAGGGGATAGGCCACATTCTCGGCCGCGGTCATGTGCGGGAACAGCGCCAGCTTCTGAAACACCATGCCGATCGATCGGCGATGCGGCGGTTCCGACGACACCGGCCGGCCGTTCAGCACGATTTCGCCACCGGTGGGTGTCAGGAAGCCGGCGATCATCCGCAACAGCGTGGTCTTGCCCGAACCGCTGGGGCCAAGGATGGTCAGGAACCGGCCGCGTGCCAGATCGAACGACACCGCATCCACGGCCAATGTGCCGTCGAAGCTGCGGCTGACCCCGTCGACGCGCACCATGGCCGGCGCGGCCGCTGCATCTGCGGGCATCGTTCAAGACCTCCGGGAGTTCTTGTGAAAAGGCGCCGCCTTGCGCGGTTGCGGCCAGTCCAACGGATTGCAGGAAAACTGTCAAGATGACCCGGAACCACAGCCGGGCGGCCATGGTGACAGCAGACATCCGCATGGTTTCCGTCAGGGTGTCACCGCATCCAGCATAGTGGAGAGCGCGTCGCTCTGTCCCGCCACCGGCTCGGCGCCCATGGCGATGGCGATGCCAAGCCCGATCGCCGAGGCCGCCGGACCGTGATGGCCGCCACCGGCGCCGCCTGCATCCGGGCCCGCCCTGAGGTTCATCACCAGCGTCGGGCAGCAGAACAGGGCGAGCTTCACCACCCGCCGCCAGTCGTCATCCAGCGCGCCGCGATCGGCGAGCGCCCGCAGCAGCGGCCGCCACAGATGGTCGCGCTTGGCATCCAGAAAGCCCTGCCGCAGATCCGACAGGCGGTGATCATGGGCGATGATGATGCCGCGGCCATCGGCATCGAGTTCGGCCCGCACACCATACAACGTCTCGGCCAGCGCCGCGTCATACAGCCAGAAGGGATGCGCGAAGATGTTGTGAAACGTCGCCTTCACCTCGGCCAGCAGCGCCGGCACGTGACGGCCGGCAAAGGCCGGGTCGAAGAAGCTCAGTCGGTCCGCCACGCCGCCCTCACCCGCCCCCGCCTCGAACCAGACATTGGCATTGTGGGCATCGCCATGGGCCGTGACCCCGGCGCCCGCAAAGCGCGAGGGCACCAGGCGGGCGCGGGCCTCGTCGAACAGCGCGCCGAGCGGCCGGTCATAGGTGACGCCGCCGACCGTCCAGCGCAGATCCCGCATCTGATACCACGACAGGGTCAGGTCGGGGGCGGCGGCACGCCCGCCCAGATGGAAGATCCGGCCGTCATAGAACCGCGCCATCCGACCACCCGCCCGGTCGGGCGCATCGCGGTCGACCAGCCGGTCGTGAAACAGCCGGTGCAGCGGCTCGGCGGCGGCCTCTTCGGCGGTGATGTCGTGCAGGCCGGCCAGATAGCGCGCGGCGACGATCCGGTCGGTCGCCGCCTGCGCGGCGATCAGCCGCTCGGCCGTCACCGGCGCCGGCCCCGCCAACCCGGCGTCCGCAGCCTCGACCGCGCGCGCCAGATCGGCCAGCCGGGGCTGGTCGCGGCGGGCATAGATCAGGATCTGCCGGCCGACCTCGCCACAGGCGACGATCGGCCGGTCGACCGGGAAGCCGGCCTCGGCCAGCAGTTCGGCGCGGTAATATTCGCCGACCGTCTCGGCCTCGTCCTCTTCCTGATGGAACTTGAAGAAGAACGCCCGGCCATCCTCGGCATCGATGAAGCCGTTGACCGAATTCAGGCTATAACCATCGCGGTTGATCGCCACCCGCGCCGGCACGAAGCCCGCCACCTCGGCCACCAGACCGGCGATCACCGCCTCGGCCTCGGCGATCCGGCCGGCGCGGGCCAGATCACGGGCCAGCGCCGTCGGTGTGCCGGCGATCTGCGTCTCGGTGGCGATGGCGGTGGTCATCAGGGGCGCGCCTTCTGTCGACAGACAACATGCGAAGGCCCGAGTGATAGCGCATCCTGGCGTGCCGATCACGCCAAAGCCATCAACGGCCGGCCCCGCGCACATCGAGAATGCGGTCGATCAACCCCCAGTCCAGGGCCTCCTGCGCGGTCATGAAGCGGTCGCGGTCGAGCGCGCGTTCAACCTCGTCGAGGCTGCGCCCGCAATGGCGGGCATAGAGCCGGCTGATATGTTGCTTGGTCCGCTCCATTTCCCGGGCATGGATCAGGATATCGGATGCCTGGCCCTGGTAGCCACCCAGCGGCTGGTGGACGTGCAGATTGGCATTCGGCAGGGCCGCGCGCTGGCCCGGTTCCCCCGCCATCAGCAGGAACGAACCCATCGACCGCGCGGTGCCCATGCACACCGTGTGCACCGGTGAGCGGATATACTGCATCGTGTCGTACATGGCGAAGCCGCTGGTGACCACACCGCCGGGCGAGTTGATGTACAGAAAGATCGGCTTGTCGGGATTCTCCGCCTCAAGGAACAGCAATTGCGCGCAGACCAGCGCCGAGACCGTGTCGTTGACCTCGCCGTTCAGGAAGATGATCCGCTCGCGCAGCAGCCGCGAGAAGATGTCATAGGAGCGTTCGCCCCGGTCGGATCGCTCCACGACCATTGGAACGAGTTGCATCGTGTCGGGCATGGGCGATGTCCTGCTATCCGGCGCCGGAATGCGGCTGGTGTGGGGGCATCATCAGGCCGCGCGCATCTCATCGCGGCGATTGTTGTTCGCGGCCAGTGGCAGCGGTCGCGCGTTGCCGGCACCGGTCAGCCCGTGAACGATCCTCAGCCGGGTGCCGCCATCGGCATTGGGCCGCAGTTGGAACGTCACCACGCTTTCAAGAAACGGCGGCTCGGCCTCGCGCAGCCGATAGCCCACCTGCCGGCCGGGCTCGGACGATATCGGTTTTTCATCGGCCAGATCCCGCGCCGGCAACCATGCCTCGCGGAATTCAGGCACGCTGATCGCCCGCCAGACCCGGTCGGGCGGTGCGTCAAGGTCGTATTCCAGTGTCAGATGCGGCAGCCCCCGATCTTCGGGGCCGCCATCGGCTTCGGTGTCGCTCATTGATCCATGTCCTTCAGCAGCACGGTCAACGCCTCGATCCGCGCCGGCCAATAAGCCCGGTATTTCGCCAGCCAGCCGGCGATCAGCGCCAGCCCCGCCGGGTCGACCTCGTAATTCACGAAGCGCCCCTGGCGGTGCTCTCGCACCAGCCCGGCCTTGCGCAGCACCGCCAGATGCTGCGACATCGCGGGCTGGCTGATCGTCATGCCGTCGCGCAGGCGGCTGGCATTCATGGCACCGCCCGCCAGCTTCTCGAAGATCGCGCAGCGGGTCGGGTCGCCCAGGGCCTTGAAGATATCGGGCGGTGTGGCCATGCCATCCGCCCCGGAGGGGTTGGTCTCGATCATGATTTATACATAAGCACAGACTTATGTGTCTGGCAAGGCGGTGATTGCGCCATCGGCCCCGGCCGGCCGTTCCAGCATGCGGATATGGCTTTCCAGCAGGGCCACGGCACGCACCGCGTCGCGGCGCTTCACCGCGTTGAAGATCTGGCGATGGGCATGGTTCGATCCCGGCTGCCAGCCGGCGGAACGATGGACCGCGAAGATGATCCGGGCGCTGGCCAGTTGCAGATCGTCGATCATCGCCAGCAGACGCGGCATCCGGCAGGGAGCGGCGAGTTCGCGATGGAACGACTGATTGGCGCGCTCCCAGTCGGCCATGGTGTCGGCCGCTTCGCCGGCGACCAGCGCCCGTTCGATCCGCTCGAACGCGGTGGCGTTCATCAACGGCGTGGCGACCTTCAGGGCCAGCGGTTCCAGCCGGGCGCGGATCTCAACGATTTCCATCATCGATGTCGGGTCCAGCGGCGCCACCCGCATGCCCCGGCGGGGCTCCGCCACCGCCAGCCCCTGGGCCTTCAGGCGCTGAAATGCCTCGCGCACCGGCACATGGCTCGCCTCGAAGTCTTCCGCGATCCGGTCCTGGCGCAGGGCCGTGCCCGGCGCCAGTTCGCCACTGACAATCCTGGCGCTCAACACCCGCGCAATCCGCTCTGCAATCGTTTCGGCCATGATCACTTATAGATAATCTATGAAGAATCCGGGTGCCTCACCGGGGATCCTTCGCAATACTGACATGAAGGCCAGATCATTTATAGATTATCTATAATTAGACGGAGGACGCAATGCCGGATCCGACCCCCCGCTGGACCCGTGACACCGCGCGCGATATTCATGACGCGCCGTTCAACGGTCTGCTGTTCCGTGCCCAGACCGTGCATCGGGCGCAGTTCGACCCCAACCGGGTGCAGTTGTCGACGCTGCTCAACATCAAGACCGGCGGCTGTGCCGAGGATTGCGGCTATTGCAGCCAGTCCGCCCATCACGCCACCGGGCTGAAGGCCGGCCGGCTGATGGCGGTGGAACGGGTGATCGACGAGGCTCGCCGGGCCAGGGCCGGCGGCGCCACGCGTTATTGCATGGGCGCCGCCTGGCGCGAGCCCAAGGATCGCGACATGGACATGCTGGTGGCGATGGTCGATGGCGTCAAAGCGCTGGGGCTTGAGACCTGCATGACGCTGGGCATGCTGAGCTGCGATCAGGCCGGCCGGCTGGCCGCCGCCGGGCTCGATTTCTACAACCACAATCTCGACACCTCGGAAGGCTTCTATCCACAGGTCGTGAGCACCCGCAGCTATGGCGACCGGCTGGAGACGCTCGACCGGGTCCGGGCCGCCGGCATCAAGGTTTGCGCCGGCGGCATTCTGGGCCTGGGAGAGAGCATCGACGACCGCATCGACATGCTGGTGACCCTGGCCAATCTGCCCGAGCCGCCGGAAAGCGTGCCGATCAACCTGCTGATCCCGATGCCCGGCACGCCGCTGGCCGATGCGCCGCCGGTCGATCCGATCGCCTTCGTGCGGGTGGTGGCAACCGCCCGTATCCTGATGCCGCAGTCCCATGTCCGGTTGACGGCGGGGCGCACGGCAATGACCGACGAGATGCAGGCGCTGTGCTTCCTGGCCGGCGCCAATTCCATCTTCGTGGGCGACCGGCTGCTGACCGCCGCCAATCCCGGCGAGGATCGCGACGGGCAGTTGCTGCGCCGCCTGGGCCTGACAGCCGAGGTTTCGGCCTGACAGCGCCCGGTTGGCCCCCACTGGTTGGCCCCCACTGGTTGGCATGAGCCACGCCGGAGCATTGATACAAGACCGCGCAAGGCCGATCATCGTCTGCCATCACCACCGTCAGGATCCAGACCGATGCCCCATACCCTGCCCACCGATGTCCTCGCCCGGTTCTCCCTTGCCGGCCGCAAGGCCCTGGTCACCGGCGCCAGCCGCGGCATCGGCCGGGCGCTGGCCATCGGGCTGGCCCAGGCCGGTGCCGCGGTCGCGGTCTCCGGCCGCGATCTCACCGCCATCGAACGGGTGGTGGCGCGGATCATCGGCGCCGGCGGTGCCGCGGTGGCAGCCCCCTTCGACGTCGCCGATACCGCCGCGGCGCAGGCCGGCATCGCCCATGCCGCCGAACGTCTGGGCGGGCTGGATATCCTGGTCAACAATGCCGGCATCGAGCAGGTCTGCCCGTCGCTGGATGTCGACGAGGTGTTGTGGGACCGCATCCACGACACCAATCTGAAGGGCGCCTTCTTCTGCGCCCAGGCGGCGGGCCGGATCATGGCACCGGCCGGCGCCGGCGCCATCGTCAACATCTGCTCGCTGACATCGGAGGTCGGCGTGCCGACGGCGGCGGCCTATGGCGCCACGAAAAGCGGACTGCTGGGGCTGACCCGCACGCTCGCCACCGAATGGGCGCCCCATGGCATCCGGGTCAACGGCATCGGTCCGGGCTATTTCCGCACCGACATGACCGATGTGTTCTTCAACGATCCCGATTGGCAACAGGCCATGCTCGCCCGCATTCCCGCCGGCCGGTTCGGCGCGGTCGACGACCTGCTCGGTGCCACCATCTTCCTGGCGTCGCCCGCCGCCGCCTATATCACCGGCACCCTGCTCTATGTCGATGGCGGTTATATGGCCTCTGTCTGAGGGGCCGGTCGGCATCTGGCCCACCCGGTCGCCATTGACGACAACGGCGCGATCAATCTATTTTACAGGATGATCATAATTTAAAAGCCACCTTCCGTCGCGACCGATACCGGATCAGGAGGGCAGGAGCATCATGACCGCCAAAGCCGCACTCGTCACCGGCGTCGGCCCGGGCACCGGGCTCGCCACCGTCCGCCGCTTTGTCGAAGGCGGCTTCAGGGTGGCGATGATCGCCCGTGACGCCGACCGGCTGAACGCCATCGCGGCCGAGATCCCCGGCACCCTCGCCTGCCCGGCCGACGTCACCGATACCGCCGCCTTCATGGCGGCGATCGACCGGGCCGAAGCCTGGGCCGGCGCGCCGGAGGTGGTGGTGCACAATGCCGTCGGCGGCGCCTTCGGCAGCTTCATGACCATTGATCCGGCGGTGCTGGCGCGAAACTTCGACGTCAACGTCATGGCGCTGATGCATCTGGCCCGCCGGGTCTCTCCGGCCATGGTCGCGGCCGGCCGGGGCACGATCCTGGTCACCGGCAACACCTCGGCGCTGCGCGGTCGGGCGAATTTCGCGGGCTTCGCGCCGACCAAGGCGGCTCAGCGGATACTGGCCGAGGCGATCGCCCGTGATCTTGGCCCCAAGGGCGTGCATGTCGCCTATCTGGTGATCGACGCGGTGATCGACACCGCCCGTGCCCGCGCCCGCATTCCCGATGCGCCCGACGATTTTTTCATCCAGCCCGACGACATCGCCGCCGAACTCTGGCACCTCGCGCATCAACCCAGAAGCGCCTGGTCGTTCCTGACCGAAGTGCGGCCGTTCCGCGAGATATGGTGACAGGGTGTCGGGCAGCGCCGGTCAGATCCACCGCCGGACCCGGCGGCGATAGGCGTCGTACCGCGCCCCGAAGCCTCGCGCCATCCGCCGCTCCTCGGGCCGGATGATCCAGATATCGGCGGCCACCACATACCCCACCACAAGCAGCAGGGCGGCAGGGACGTTGAAGATCAGCGCCGCCCCCAGCAGCAGCAGCGCGAAACCCAGACACACCGGGTTGCGGCTGTGGCCGAAGATGCCGTCGGTGATCAGAACGTCGGGCTCACGGTCGCGGGTCTCGTCGATCCGCCGCAAGCGGCGGTTTACCGCCAGTGGTATCATCAACCCTGCCATCAGCGGCACCAGCCCGATGAACTGCCAGGGCGGCGGCAACAGCCGGCCCTCGGGCCACAGCCGCGACAGCACCCCCATCGCCGCCAGCAACGCGACGACCTGAACTGCCAGAGCCAGCCGGCCCGACCGCCTGACGCGTCGCTCCCCATCCCGCCCCGGCGGCCGGCGGCGTCATGGCTGTGCGCTCACCCGCACCGGCACCGATTTGGCCGCCGGCGTCTTGCTGCCCTCGGCATAGTGCGACAGCGGGATCAGGGCGTTGCATTCAGGGTAATAGGCGCCGCAGCAACCATGGGGAATATTGTATTCCACGATGGTGAAGCCATCCATCCGGCGGCTGACGCCGTCATCGGCAACCGTGGTCAGCGTGGCCGTGCCACCCCTGGTCAAGCCCAGCCGGATGATGTCGTCGGCATTCATCATCAGCACCATCCGGCTGCCATGGATGCCGCGGAAGCGGTCGTCATAGCCATAGACGGTGGTGTTGAACTGGTCGTTGGAGCGCAGGGTCAGCAGCCGCATCACGGCGGGATCGTCATCGGCGTCGAAGCTGGCGTTCAGGCTGGACGGGCATTTGAAATTGGCCCGGCCGGTATCGGTGTTCCAGCGCCGCTCGCGCGCCGCCAGCGGCCGGGGAAAACCGCCGGGCGTGCCCATCCGCCGGTTCATGTCCTTGAAATCGTTAGGGAAGGTCTCCTCGATGGCATCGCGGATCCGACCATAATCGGCCACCCAGTCGTCCCACGGCACATGAGGATTGGGCGGCAGCGTCGCCTTGGCCAGTTCCGCCACGATCTTCGGTTCCGACAGCAGATGCGGGCCCGCCGGCGGCGCCACCCCGCGTGAGGCGTGGATACAGGCGGTGCTGTCCTCCATGGTCACGATCTGCGGACCGGTTGCCTGCTCGTCGACCTCTAGCCGCCCCAGGCAGGGCAGGACATAGGTGGTCTCGGCGGTGATCAAATGGCTGCGGTTCAGCTTGGTCGCCACATGCACCGCCAGCTTCAGCCGGCGCCAGGCCGGTTCCATCCGCTCGCGATCGGGGATGGCGCGCACGAAATTGCCGCCCAGACCAATGAAGGCGTCGACCGTGCCGTCGATGATCCCCTCGCAGGCCTCCACCGTGTTCAGGCCCTTGTTGCGGGGCGGCTGGAAATGATATTGCGCCGCCAGCCGGTCCAGCGGCACCAGATGCGGCTCGTCGGCGATGCCCACCGTGCGCTGGCCCTGGACATTCGAATGGCCGCGCACCGGCAGGATGC
Source organism: Tistrella bauzanensis (assembly GCF_014636235.1). NCBI lineage: Bacteria > Pseudomonadati > Pseudomonadota > Alphaproteobacteria > Geminicoccales > Geminicoccaceae > Tistrella > Tistrella bauzanensis. The sequence goes on along the minus strand of NZ_BMDZ01000030.1, from coordinate 11,654 downwards.
CGGCGCCGTGCCGGCCGATATTACCCCGCAGCAACAACAGGTTGACCAGCATCTGGATGCTGTCGACGCCGCGCCGGTGTTGGGTCAGCCCCATGCCATAGATCGCGATCGCCCGCCGGGCGTTGAGATAGGTGGTCGCCGCCGCCTCGATCGCCTGGCGGCTGAGGCCCGACGCCCGCTCGATCTCGGCCCAGTTGCTGGCGCGGACCCGGCTGATGAAATCCTCGAAGCCGTGGGTGTGTTCCTGGATGAAGTCCACGTCCAGCACCCGTGGGCTGCCGTCGGCCCTGGCCTGATCGTCGCGATCGACCAGCACCTTGCACATGCCCATCAGCACCGCGATGTCGCCGCCGGCCCGCAGCTGATGATATTGCGAGGCAAGGTCGGTGGGCTCGCGGGTGATCATCTCACCCGGCGCCTGCGGATTGATGAAGCTTTCCCAGCCGCGTTCACGCAAAGGGTTGAACACCACGATCGGCACGCCGCGTTCGGCCGCGCGCTGCAGCGGATGCAGCATACGCGGCGCGTTGCTGCCGACATTCTGCCCGAACGACAGGATGCAATCGGTCGCATCGAATTCATCGAGCCGTACCGTGCCGACCGGCACGCCGATGCTCTCGGGCAGCGCCTTCGATGTGGTCTCGTGGCACATGTTCGAACTGTCGGGCAGGTTGTTGGTGCCATAGAGCCGCGCGAACAGCTGATACATATACGAGGTCTCAAGCGAGGCCCGACCCGAGGCATAGAATACCACCCGGTCGGGTTCGAACGCCTTCAATCGGGCGCCGATATCCGCGAAGGCCTCCGCCCACGACACCACCACATAGGTGTCGGTGGGGCCGTGATAGCGAAGAGGCCGGGTCAGCCGGCCCTCGGCCTCCAGCGCGTGATCCGACCAGCCGAGCAACTCGCTGACCGTGTGATCGGCAAAGAAGCCGGTTTTCACCCGATCTGCGGTCAGTTCCCAGAACGTCGCCTTGGCGCCGTTCTCGCAGAACTCGAAGCTGTGCGGTTCCGCCGGCTTCGCCCAGGCGCAGCTCACGCACATGAAACCGTCGAGCTTGTTCTGCTTCGGCAGCACCGGCACCGCGCGGCTCCAGCCATGAGCATTGGTCACGTGCCGGAACAGGGACCGTACCGAGCCCCAGCCACCCGCCGGCTGGTCATGGGGCTCGAAGCGAAGATCGCGTGCCATGGCAGATCGGTGTCCTCTGGTGGAGCGTTGTCAGGGATAGGGTGCGATCCCCATCCAACGCCCCGGCCGAGAGGTTGGTTCCGGGTGGCGAGCGGTGCCCTGGCTCGGCCCCGGCCGTGGCAGGTGTCGGGCATACTGCCGCCGCCATTTTCGCCACGGTCGCCTTACATCCACCTCGGGTCTTCATAGTTCGAGGCATGCGCGCGTGCCGGCACGCGCGCATGCCTTGCAGGCGGAAGCCCGAACATACGTACATACTCTCGTGAGAACTGGGTGGGACTTTCGTAGCCGACACTGAACGCTGCGCTGGAGACCGATTGCCTCTCGGACTGCATGAGCCGTTTCGCCTCGATGAGCCGCAGGCGCTTCTGGTATTGGAGCGGCGTCGTACCGGTGACGGCCTTGAATTGAAGATGGAAGGCCGAAACGCTCATGCCGACGGCACTTGCCAGGTCGGCCACGACAAGCGGCCGTTCGAAGTTGCTGCGGATGATGACGATGGCGTCGGCAATCCTCGACGCATTGCTGCCGGCCTGTGTCAGTGCGCGAAGCAGCGAGCCGTGATTGGCACACAGCAGCCAATAGTGGATTTCGCGTATGAGCAGCGGGTGTAGAACTGGCAGTGCCGCGGGTTTGTCCATAAGCGCGAACAGGCGCCCCATCGCGGCGATGATGGCGTCGTCCGCCTCCGCCACCGATATCGCTGCGACCTCCCCGCCGGCGCCGCCAGCGAAACCCGGTTCGGCTGACAGCTCCCGAATGAGGCCCATATCGAGTTTGAGCGCCAACGCAACATAGGGCCGCTCTGGCGACGCCTCGACGACGCGGGCGTCTGTGGGAAGATCGATGCCGACAACAACCGAGTGCCCCCTCGGGAAATCGATGATCCGGGATCCCTGACGCGCTTGCTTTGCGCCCTCCAGGACCAGGCAGAAAATGGGCTCGTAAAGAACCGGAACCAATTCGGTCGCCTGTATCCGACGCGACACCTTCAGACCCGGAACGTCCGTCGTGCTCGGCTCGTCGCCAATGTCCCGGGCATCGGCATAGGCGAGCACCTTGCGAGAAAGGTCGTCGAGCGTCATGGGATCCTCAATAGAAACAGGCACGACAATGGTGCCCGTATGGGGGAATTCCACAAGGGCGCAGATACGCAGTCTGGAGAAACAGGCAGGTTCTTTCGAGGATGCGGCAGGAAGGGCATGGTGAGGCACGCTATCTTCGTGTCGGACGCAGGCCAAAGGAGACGGACATGAAAATCACGGGCAACACCATCCTCATCACCGGAGGCGGAAGCGGTATTGGCCGCGCTCTTGCCGAAGCATTCCTCGAAAGAGGCAATGATGTCATCGTCACCGGCCGCAACCGGGACAAGCTGACGGAGGTGGAATGCGCCAATCCCGGAATCCGTACCTATCAACTCGATGTCGACGATCCGGACGCGATCCGCGCCTTTTCCAGCCAGGTTACGACGGACTTTCCCTCGCTCAACATCCTGATCAACAATGCCGGGATCATGCCGGCCGAAACCGTCCGCGACGGCTCTACGGCCACGGCGGAAGCCACGATCACCACCAATCTGCTCGGTCCGATCCGTCTGACGACCGCGCTGCTTCCCCACCTTATGGCGAGGCCGGATGCGGCTGTGCTGACGGTTTCGTCGGGGCTGGCCTTCCTGCCACGTGGCGGCTTTCCAACCTATTGCGCGTCCAAGGCGGCCATCCACTCGTACAGCCAGACGCTGCGCGTGCAGTTGCGCGACACGTCGGTGCAGGTCATCGAACTGGTGCCGCCTTATGTTCAGACCGAACTGACAGGCCCGCAGCAGGCCGGCGACCCCAATGCCATGCCTCTCGGTGACTATATTTCCGAGACCATGGCGCTGCTCCAGAAGCAGCCTGACGCTGAGGAAATCCTTGTCGAGCGCGTGCACTTCCAGCGCTTTGCCGAACGGGAGGATCGCTACTCCCAGTCGTTTGACCGCTTGAACGGTTAGAGCAGATCGCAATCAGGTGGAACCACCTGATTGGGTTAAGATGCTCTACAAACCAATATGTTAGAGTGATTTTCGTGAACCGGATTGCGCGAAAATCACTCTAGCGACGGCATCGCCGCCATGGGCGGAAGCCATGCCGGCTCGATCGCGTGTTTTGCGCCTGAACGCGGCGACGGATCGTCACGGCAACGTCTGATCTCCTGCCCCGATCGGCCGCTGCATCAGCACCGAGTCGACCCAGCCACCGAATTTGAAGCCGATGGAGCGGAAGGTGCCGATCGTCTCGAAGCCGAGGGCCGCATGCAGGCCGATCGAGCCGGCATTGCCGCTGTCGCCGATCACCGCGATCATCTGGCGCCAGGGGCCGGCGGCGCAGTGGTCGATCAGGGCGGCCAGAAGCGCGCGGCCGATGCCCTGCCCCTCCAGCCCGGGGGCGATATAGACCGAATCCTCGACCACATAGCGATAGGCCGGTCGGGCGCGGTAGAGGCTGGCATAGGCATAGCCGGCGACGGCGCCATCGATAGTGCAGACCAGATAAGGATAGCCGGCGCCCGTGATCGCCGCATGGCGGGCGCGCATCTCGTCCGCCGTTGGCGGCTGCTCTTCGAACGAGGCGCGGCCGGTCAGCACGTGATGGCCGTAAATGGTGGCGATCGCGGCGAGATCACCGGTCTCCGCCGGACGGATCGCCCGCACCGCCAGTTGACGCGCCATTTCCATCGTCATGATCCGCCTCGTCCGTGCCTGAACGCCACCTGACGGACAGCATCATTCGGCAGCCCGCCTGTCGCAAGACGGATGATTGCGGCGGTGTCGTCCATTCCCCCCGGACCGGATCTGCACTACCATCACCGCCACCCCCGGCCACACGCTTCCGTATCGAGGGCTGTACAGGCCATGCATGTCTATATCGACGCCGAGCGGCGGCCGCTCGACAGCGGGTTCGACGATTTCCTGAACCCGGCCCGCACGGCGGTCATCTCCATCGACCTGCACCGCGGCCATCTGGAAGACAGCCCCGACTGCCCCTGCCCTGCGCCGCGGGCGCGGGCGATCGTCGATGGGGTCGACCGCTTCCACGCCGCCGCCCGCCGGCTGGGCGTGCCGGTGATCCATGTCCGCAGCACCCTGCGCCGTAGCGGCATCGACGATATCCACGGCATCAGCTCGGCCTGGCGGCGGGTGTTTCCGCTGCATGTGGGGCCGATCCCCAATGCCGACGCCCATGCCATCGAGGGCTCGCACTGGACCGAATTCGTGACCGATGTCGACGACCGCGACCTGATCGTGTCGTCGAAGAAGCGGCTGTCGGCCTTCTATCCCACCGATCTGGATTTCCTGCTGCGCAATATGGGCGTGCAGTCGGTGGTGCTGAACGGCTGTCTGGCCGATTGCTGCGTGCTGAACACCGCCTTCGACGCCTCCAATCTGGGCTATCGGGTGACGGTGCTGAACGATCTGATCGCCGGCACCAATGCCGATCTGGAGGCATCGAGCCGGCGGATCATCGCCATGCATCTGGGACTGGTCGCCGACGCCGCCGATCTGATCGAGACCTGGGAAAGGCGGCGCGCAGCCTGAGCCATGGACAGCGTGGGCCGTGGTCAGCGTGGGCCGTGGTCAGGCCGGCACCACCGGCGCCGGCTTCTTCAGCACCCGCAGCATCAGCGCCGTGACCACGGTGCCAGCGACCAGCGCCACCAGATAGCCGCCAAGCGACACCACCGCATTGGGGATGGGCAGCACGAACACGCCGCCATGGGGCACCTTCAACTGCGCGCCCACCGCCATGGAGATCGCGCCGGCAAAGGCCGATCCGATCATCAGCGACGGGATCACCCGCAGCGGGTCGCGGGCGGCGAAGGGGATGGCGCCTTCACTGATGAAGGCCAGCCCCAGCACGGCGGCGGCATTGCCGGCCTCGCGCTCGTCACGGGTGAACCGGCCGGGGAACAGCTTTGTGGCCAGCGCGATCCCCAGCGGCGGGGTCATGCCAGCGGCCATCGCCGCCGCCATCGGGCCATAGATCTCGGACGCGATCAGACCGGTGGAGAAGGCGTAGGCGGCCTTGTTGACCGGACCGCCCATGTCGAAGGCCATCATCAGCCCCAGAATCAGGCCGAGCGCGATGGCGCTGCCACCCTGCATGCCCTTCAGCCAGGCGCTGAGCACCGCCAGCAACTCCGCCACCGGTTCGCCCACCACATAGATCATCAGCAGACCGGTGAGCAGCGAGCCCAGGATGGGCAGGATCAGAACCGGCTTCAGGCCTTCCAGGTTCTTGTGCAGCCGGATGTTGCGGTTCAGCCAGGCGGTGCCATAGCCGGCGATGAAGCCGGCGACGATGCCGCCCAGAAACCCCGCGCCCAGTTCCGCCGCCAGCATGCCGCCGATCATGCCCGGCGCGATGCCCGGCCGGTCCGCGATCGAATAGGCGATATAGCCGGCCAGCGCCGGCACCATCAGCGCGAAGGCACCCTTGGCGCCGATCTGGAACAGGGCATAGGCCAGCGTGCCCTGATTGGCATCGTCATAGGCATAGATGCCGCCCAGCGCGAAGGCGATCGCGATCAGCAGACCGCCGGTGGTGACGAAGGGCAGCATGAACGACACGCCGGTCATCAGATGCCGGTAGGGCCCGGTGCGGCCGCTGCCGCCGCCCGCCCTGGTATCGGCGGCGGCAGTGGCGGCTGGCTCCGCGCCACCACCCTGCACGGTCGCTTCGGCGAAGGCGCGCGCGATCAGCGCGCGGCCGTCATTGATCGCAGGCTTAGTGCCCGACAGAAAGACCCGCTTGCCCGCGAACCGCGACAGATCGACCTGGGTATCGGCGGCAATGATCACGATGTCGGCGGCACGGATCTCGTCGGCAGTCAGCGCATCCCGGGCACCGACCGAGCCTTGCGTCTCCACCCGCGCCTCATGGCCCAGCGCATTTGCCGCTTGAAGAATGCCTTCCGCCGCCATGAAGGTATGGGCGATCCCCGTCGGGCATGAGGTGATGGCGACGATCCGCTTCGGTGCGTCGGAAGCCGGTGCGGCGGGTGCGGCGGCCGGCGCCGTGGCCCGCGCCAGCACCGCCGCCGGATCGCGCAGCACGTCGTCGATGGTGGCGGTCACCTGATGGCGGCCGGCGAAGCGCGCGGCATCGCCCGCGCCGCCGATCAGCAGCACCGCATCGGCACCGGCGATCGCCTCGGGGGCGATCGGATCGCGGATCTCATCGTCGTGGCGCAGTTCGATCGACAGGTGATGGCCCTGCTCGCCCGCCCGCTTGCGCAACGCCTCGGCGGCCAGCACCCCGCGGGTGCTGCGGTCATCGGCCGTGATCACGGCCAGCAGTATCGACATGGGGTTCCTCCGTCACGGCATCTCTGGGCGCCGTATCATGTGCGGGAGCGGAAGCAGCGGGGCCGCCGGATGGCGATGGTCGGCGCTCAGGCCTGCAGGCGTGCGGGGGAAAGCGGATGATCCAGCATCACCTGCGCCGCCAGGGCCGCAACGCGAGGTGCCGGCGGCAGATGCGGCCCCACCAGCGCCAGCTTGGCCGTGGCGAAGGCAACCCCGCGCCGGGCCAGATCCTCGATCGCCCCCCCCTCGGCCATCGCCGCCACGATACCGGCGACCATGGCATCGCCCGCGCCCACCGTGCTCAACACCCGCTCGGGTGGCAGGGCGGCATGGATGACGTCTTCGGCGGTGACGAACAGCGCGCCATCGGCACCCATCGACACCACCACCAGCCCGATGCCGCGCCGGACCAGGGCGCGGGCGGCCTCCACCACCGCCGCGTCATCATCCAGCGGCCGGCCGGCCCAGTCGGCGAGTTCCGCCCGATTGGGCTTCACGCAATCGGGCATGGCCTCCGGGGGGGCATCGAGTGCCGCCGCAAGCGGCGGGCCGCTGGTATCCAGCACCACCCGCGCCCCGCGGCCGCGCAGATAACCGGTCAGCACCCGGTAGAGATCGGTATCGACCCCGGCCGGCAGGCTGCCGGCCAGCACCACGATCGCCCCGGTCCCGGCCACGTCGTCGAGCACCGCCATCAGCCGGCCGATGGCGCCGGTGTCGACATCCAGCCCCGGCAGATTGATGTCGGTGGTGTCGGCGCTGTCGAGATCGGCGAGCTTGATATTCACCCGGGTCGCGCCCGGCACCCGGATGAAGCGGTCGGTGATGCCACCGGCCGCGAACAGGGCATCGAAGCTGGCGGTATTGTCCTGGCCCAGCACGCCGGTGACGGTGGCGGCGAGGCCCCAATCCGCCAGGCAGCTTGCGACATTCACGCCCTTGCCGCCGGCATTGCGCTCCACCCGCCGGGCACGGTGCACGGCACCGGGGGTCAGGCGGTCGATGATCACGGTCTGGTCGATGGCCGGGTTCAGGGTCACGGTCACGACCGGTGCCTGTTCCGCTGCCTGTCTCTGCATGCCCGCCGTCATGACAGCCGCCCTTCCAGCGCGCGGACGTCGGCCGCGGTGCCGGCAGCCAGCGCCTCGGCGGCCAGGCGTTGCAAGGCCACATGATCCAGTTGGCGCAGCCGCGCCTTCACCGCCGGAATGTCGCGCGGGGTCATCGACAATTCCTCGACCCCCAACCCCACCAGCAGGGCGGCGCCGAACGGATCGCCGGCGATGCCGCCACAGACACCCACCCAGCGGCTGGATTTGCGCGCGCCATCCACCGTCATCGCGATCAGCCGCAGCACCGCCGGATGCAGGCTGTCGGCCTCGGCCGCAAGGTCGGGATGCTGTCGGTCGATCGCCAGCCCGTATTGGGTGAGATCATTGGTGCCGATCGAGAAGAAATCGACATGGGGCGCGAAGATATCGGCCTGGATCGCGGTGGACGGCACCTCGACCATGATGCCCAGCGGCACTTCAGGGGCCCCCAGCACGGCACGGATGCCCTCGGCGATCCGGCGCAGCTCCAGCACCTCGCCCAGCGAGGTGATCATCGGAAACATGATCGACAGCCGCGCGCCATCGGCCGCCGCCCGGTACAGTGCCCGCAATTGCGGTTCCAGCAGATCCGGCCGGCGCAGCAGCAGCCGGGCGCCACGCACGCCCAGAAACGGATTGTCTTCATGCGGCAGGCCCAGATGCGCCACCTGCTTGTCGCCGCCGATATCCAGCGCCCGCACGATCAGCGGCCTGCCGTCCAGCGCCGCGGCCATATCGCGGTAATAGGCGTATTGCTCGTCCTCGTCCGGGGTGCGGCTGCGTTCCAGGAACAGGAATTCGGTGCGCATCAGCCCCACCGCCTCGGCCCCCTGGTCCAATGCCATCGCCACCTGATCGGGGCGGTTCACATTGGCGCCGATTTCCACCGTATGGCCATCGCGGGTGCGGGCAGGCAGGCCGCGTTCCGCGGCATCGCGCAGGCGCTGCGCCTGCTGTTCGGCGGCCCAGGCCTGCGCCGATGCGATCGCCGCATCCGACGGATCGGGGTAGAGACGGCCGGCCTGACCGTCCAGGATCACCCGGGTGCCGGGCTCAAGGTCAAGAAGGCTGCCGCCGCCCGCGACCATGGCCGGCAGACCCAGCGTGCGGGCCAGGATGGCGGTGTGCGATGTCGGGCCGCCCTGGGCGGTCGCCAGCCCGATCACCCGGCCGGTATCCAGCCCGGCGGTATCCGAGGGCGACAGATCGGGCGCGATCAGGATGCATGGTTCATCCGGCAGGTCGTCGGCGCCGCCCGCTTTCAATGCGGGATCGATCCGCAGCAGCACCCGACGGCCGACATCGCGCAGATCGGCCGCGCGCGCCGCCAGCACCGGGTTGTCGAGGCGGGCCAGCGCCAATGCCTGACGCTCCACCGCCTCGTGCCACGACCAGGCGACGCCATGGCCTTCAACCATCAACTGGCAGGTCAGGGTGACCAGATCGGCATCATCCAGCAAACCGGCCTGGGCCTGGAAAATACCGGCCTCGGCGGCACCCAGCCGACGGGCGGTGTCATCGGCCAGCACCTTCAACTGTTCACGGGTCAGTTGCAGGGCGTCATGCAGGATGTCGCCACCCTCGATCAGCGGCACCGGCCGGTCGGGCACGGTCAGCGGCCCGGTGGCCAGAAGATGCATCCGGCCGATCGCCAGACCGGGGCTGGCGGCAAGGCCCGCGATCACCGGTGAGCGGTCATCCGCCGGTGGTGTCCAGCCGGTGGTGGGGGCGGCGGCGCGTTCGGCCGCACGCCGGGCGGCCGTCTGTTCCTCGGCACTGATCCGGGTCATCACCGCGCGCAGCCGCTCCAGCGCCCGGTCGGCATCGGCGCCATCGGCCGAAACCGTGATCTCGTCACCCGCGCGCAGGCCCAGTTGCAGCAGCGGGATCATGTTCTTGGCGTCGGCGGTCTCGGTGCCGTGGCGCACGCGGATGGGCCCGGAAAACCGTCTTGCGGTATCGGCCCAGCTTGCGGCCGGCCGGGCATGCAGGCCGGTCGGATAGTCGACGGTCCAGGTGAAGCTGCGTGGAAGATCGCCTGCCGGCATCCCGGACCCGCCGGCGGCATCGGCGTCATCGGTCAGCGCGCGCAGAATATCGCCGGGCTGGTCGGTCACCATCAGCCGCGCCAGCCGGTCTTCATCCTGCAACAGCCGGGTCAATCGGCGCAGGATGCCGATATGGGCATCGGATGTCGCGGCGATCGCCACCACCAGTCGCGCCGTTTGACCATCATTCCAGGTCACGCCGTCGCGGATCTGCAGGATGGCGACGCCGTTGCCGCGCACCATGCCCCGGTCCTCGACCATGCCGTGGGGAATGGCGACACCGGCGCCCAGGAAAGTATTCGCCACCGCCTCGCGCCGTTCCATGCTCTCAGCATAGGCGGGCGCGATCAACCCCGCCGCCACCAGCATCTGCGCCGCTTCGCGGATCGCCGCCGCCTTGTCGGCCGGGCGCGCATTCAGCCGGATCAGATCCCGGCGGACGATCCCGGGCGGCGATACGGAGGAAGGCGATACGGGGGACGGCGATACGGGAGGCGGGGCAGCGGGGGTCATCAGCGCGGGTATCCTCCGGATGGCCCGGGCTTCTTCGGTGGCCCGCGGCGCACAAGCGATGGCAGTGGCGGTGGTGGTGGTGGTGACCGAGAGCCCGAGCCCGTGGCGGCATCGTCTGGTGCCGGCACGGCATCTCCGGCACGCATTTCCCGGGATCCGAGCCCATCAGGATCCGGAATCGGCTCACGCCAGGCCGCCGGGAAACGCTTCGGTTGGGCAATTGAAATCGATTACAGTTCTGATGTCAAGGCAGCACCGGTTCGCACATATGCTGCAGTGCAGCATATGCTTGCATTCAGCCATCCGATCAGCCAAAATGATCGCCAACGCACTGAAAACGATTTCAGAAACACGATCAGAACCAGGGCCATGACCAGAATCAAGGATGTTGCCCGCGAAGCCGGCGTATCGGTCGCCACCGTGTCCCGCGTGCTGACCGGCGGGCCGGTGAGCACGGGCCTGCGCGCCAAGGTGGAAACCGCGATCCGCGCCACCGGCTATCGTCCCAACCTGTCGGCCCGGCGGCTGCGGTCGCAGCACAGCCGCACCATCGGGCTGATCGTGTCGGACATCCGCAACCCGTTCTTCACCGCCGTCAGCCGTGCGGTGGAGGATGCGGCCTATGACGCCGGCATGCGCGTCATCCTGTGCAACACCGACGAGAATCCGGAAAAGGAAGCCCTGTATCTGCGGCTGATGCAGGAAGAACGGGTCACCGGCCTGATCTTCGCGCCCACCCGGATATCCGCCGAAGCACTGTCGCAATCGCCGCTGGATTTCCCCACCGTGCTGATCGACCGCGCCGGCCCGCCGGGCCTGCACGACGCGGTGGTGCTCGACAATGCCGCCGCCGCCGGCACCCTGGTGTCGCATCTTCTGGAACAAGGCTATCGGCGGATCGGCGGTCTGTTCGGCAACACCAGCACCACCGGTGTCGAACGCCATGCCGGTTTCGCGGCCATGCTCAGCGCCCGCGGCCTTGCGGCACCGGCACAGTTCGTGGCGCCCACCGCCGATGCCGGCGAAGCCGAACTGCTGCGCTGGCTGGCGGCACCCGACCGGCCGGATGCGGTGATCGCCAGCAATGGCCAGCTGCTGCTGGGTGCCGCCCGTGCGGTGCGCCGCCTGGGGCTCAGCATGCCCCATGATCTGGCCGTAGCCGGGTTCGACAACGAAACCTGGACCGGTCTGGTCGGCCCCGGCCTGACCGTGATCGAACAGCCGGTGCATGAAATCGGCACCACCGCCATGCAGTTGCTGTTCGACCGCCTGTCGCGCCCCGGCGGCCCCGCCCGCAAGATGGTGCTGTCGGGCCGGCCGATCCTGCGCGGATCAACCGGCCCCCGGCTTCGGGCCGTCGCGAACTGACCTGATCCCTAGCAGCCTGTCGGAGTTGACCCCAAGGGTCTGGTTCGATCCGGTTTAGGGGCGTGCGGTGCTTTGATTGTGCGGTGATT